>NZ_JAJLOZ010000040.1:0-39436 GCF_025548615.1 Arthrobacter sp. A2-55
ACACCGACCCCTGCAACTGGCGTTGGAAGATGATGTAGGCAATGAGCACCGGCACCACCACAATGACGGAGGCGGCAAACAGCGAACCAAAGTCCACTGCGTAGCCCTGCTGGCCGGCAAACGCCGCGATGCCCTGGGACAGCACCTTCTTTTGGGGGTCGGTGTTAATGGCAACGGGGATCAGGTACTGGTTCCAGAGGCCCAGGAAGTTGAAGATGGCCACCGACGCCAGGCCCGGCTTCGCCATGGGCAGCATGACCTGGAAGAAGGTGCGCCATTCGCCGGCACCGTCGATCTGGGCTGCTTCGGCAATTTCACCCGGGAGGGCCTTGAAGAAGGAGAACAGGAAGAACACGGTGAAGGGAAGCGCAAACGCCACATACACAATAATCAGGCCCGGCAGCGTATTAAGCAGCCCCATGTTTTTCAGAATAAAGAACAGGGGCACAATGGCCAGGAAGATGGGGAACGTGAGGCCGGCAAGCATGAGGTAGTAGATGATCCGGTGGCCAGGGAAGACGTAGCGGGCCAATACGTAGGCGCACATGGAGCCCAGCACCATCACAATGACCAGTGCAAAGCCAACCACGATCACAGTATTGAAGAAGTAGAGACCGATTCCCGCCGTGTTCCAGGCACTGACGTAGTTCTTGAATTGCCAAACCTTGGGCAGCGAGAACGGCGAGGCGAAGATTTCGCTGGTCGTCTTGAAGGACGACATCAAGGTCCACAGCAGAGGGATCAGGACCATCAGGGACCACAGGCCGAGCATGGTGTGCGAGACGCCCGCCACGACCTTGTCGCTCTTGGTTTCCTGGGACTTCCGTTCCACATGGCCGTGGACGGCTGGAGATTTCTTGGAAAGTTTGAGTGACATTATTCAGACACATCCTGTTTGCCGCCGGTGATCCGGTTCACCAGAAAGACCAGTGCCGAGAAGATCAGGGTAATTGCTGCCAGCACCACGCCCATGGCACAGGCCAGGCCAAACTGGCTCTTGGAGAATGCCGTGGTGAACAGCTTCTGCGACATGACCAGCGTGGAATTCGCGGGGCCGCCGGTGGAATTCAGCACAGACATGTAGACGAAGGCGTCCAGCGCCAGGATGCCCATGTAGACGTAGGCCGTCTGGATGTTGTCGCGGATCAGGGGAATCGTGATGGTGGTGGCCGTGCGGAAGCGGCCTGCGCCGTCAATGCGTGCCGCCTCAAACGTTTCGGCAGGAATGCCCTTGATGGCGGCGATGAACAGAATCATGTAGAAGCCAACAAAACCCCAGACGATCACCACCATGGAGGCGATCATGGCCGTGCGGGGGTCTCCCAGCCAGGGATACGACTTCAGCCCGTCAAAGCCGATGCCGGTCAGGATGCCATTAAGCAGGCCCGAGCTTGGATCATAAATCTGCGCCCAGATAATTCCAATGACGACGGCGGGAATCACGTAGGGGAAGAAGGAGACGATCCGGTAGAAGCCGGATCCCTTCAGGCCCTTGATCTGGCCCCGGCTGCTGCCGCCAATGGTCACGAGCGTGGCCAGCACCAGGGACAGGATCACGGTGATGACGGGCAGGAAGATGGCCAGGATGATGCTGTTGCGCACCGAGAGCATGAAGATGTCGTCGTGGAAGAGCTTGACATAGTTGTCGAACCCGACGAACGGCATTTTGTCGTTGAAGCCGCTCCAGCTTGTCAGCGAGTAGTACATCGCCTGGACGAAGGGCGAGATCACGAAGACCAGGTAGATCGCCAAGGGCAGCCCCAAGAAGACCACCATGAAGCTGACCTTGTCGAATGTCAGTTTTTTCCGGCGCCGCCGGGCAGCGGCGGGAACGCCGCTGCCCGACTGCACGTGGCTTGTTACTTGAGTCACTTCACTTCAATCTTTGTAACCGAGCTGTCGTTGGCGACCTTGTCGGTGATGTCCTGCAGTGCCTTAGTGAGTCCGGCGGCGTCGAGCTTGCCGTCCAAGAAGGAGTTCCACGGCACCAGCTGGTCCGGGTTCATGCCGTACAGGTCAACGAAGTTCCAGGTGAAGATGTTCGTCTTGGCATTGTCGAGCATGGTGGTCTGCGACACCAGGGCCGTGGAGCCGAAGCCGTCTGCCGGGACGGTGCCCTTCACGACGGTGGGGGCCAGCTTCGTCTTGGCGAAGTTGACTGCCGAATCCTTGGAGAGCATGATGCGCAGCAGCTCCTTGCCTGCGGCAACATTCTTGCCCTTGGACGGAACAATGAACGGCTCGCCTGCTGCAGAGCGGATGCCCGTCTGCGGAATCTTCGGGCTGGCCGAGACCACGGGAACCGGGGTGCCGGTCATCTTGAAGTCGGCCTTGGTCTGGTCCTTCATTTCGTTTTCAATCCAGGAACCGGACGGGTACAGCAGGGCATCCTGGTTGTTGGACCACTGGGCCTGCGCGGCCGTGAACTGGGTTCCGGATCCGCCGGGCTTGATGTAGCCGGCCTTGATGATCTTTTCCAGGGCGCCGAAGACGCTCTGCATTGCCGGCAGGGACCAGCAACCCGGCTTGAGGTTTTCCAGGGCGAGGCGGACCTCGTCGCCGCCTTCCTTGATGGCGGATTCAATGGCCATGGTCTGGTAGTACGTGGCGGCTTCCTTGCCCCAGAGGAACAGGTACTTGCCCTTGGCCTTGGCAGCAGCTCCGAGCGTCAAGGCCTCGTCCCAGGTGGTGGGGACCTTCCAGCCGTTGGCATCGAAGAGCGACTTGGAGTACCACAGCGCGTAGACCGTCAGCACATAGTTGATGGCCGCGACCTTGCCATTGAACGTCCCGGGCGCAAGCACGCCGCCGTACAGGGTGTCGGCAATCTTGGTGCCCTCGAGGTTGTTCGCCTCGGTGACGGACTTGAGGTCCTCGAGCTGGTCCAGGATGGTGCTGAAGCCAATGGACTTGGCACCCGAGTTGTCGATCAGGTCCGGGGGCGTGCCGCCGACGAAGCGCGGCTGCATCTCCTGGGCGATGTCCGTGGAGGGGCTGATCTTCACGTCGATGCCGGGGTAGTTCTTCTTCAGGATGGCGCCGGCGAAGTCAACGTAGTCAATCCCGTAGCCACCCTTGAAAATGACTGCGTCAAGGGCGCCGGTGGCGGCAACACCAAACGGGTTGGTTGCCGATACGGCACCGCCGGCTGCCGTGGTGGCGGCGCCGCCGCCACCGCCGCCGGCGCAGGAAGCGAGGGCCCCACCGAGAGGCAAGAGCACGGCTGTGGCCAGTGCCCCGCGGAGGAAACCGCGGCGCTGCAGCTGCTTGTTCTGAATACTCATTTTTATGTACTGCCTTCCATTGATGGTACGAACGCTAAATCGGTACTACTTTGTACGGGGTGTACGGGCAAAGCTCCCTGACTGACATCACTTTTCAGGCGTCGGGTCCGGTGCCAGCTGCAATGCTGCGCATCATGCCTCCCGTCTGAGACGGCCAACATAGTGGCCAACCAGTGCATTGTTGTGTTCGTCCCCGCCCGGAATGTTTGAGGAAATGTAAACGGGCGGTTTCTTCCCCGCACGGATTAGGTGTTGGACTGTCCCAATGGTCAGCAGCTGCGCAATGTACGCACCCGTGATCGATGAGACAGCGCCTACGCCCATGCCGTCGGAAACTTCAAGGGTTGTATCGCCATAAGGAGCTTTGTTATCCATAACAATATCCGCAATTTCACTGAGACGCATCCCACTTGGGTGTTTTGCCTCAACCGCGGCGGTATGTTCCAGGCTGGTGACTGCGATCACCTTGTGGCCGCGCTCCTTGGCCAGCAGCGCCAGGCCAACAATTGCCCCGTTGACGCCGGAATTCGAGGCAATGACAAAGATGTCCCGAGGATCCACCAGCGACACCTCGTAAAGTTCCTGCGCCACGCCGTTCTCCCGCTCCAGGACCGAACCCTCCAGCGAATCCAGTGCGTCGACGCCGCGCGAGCCATGCAGCACCAGGTCGCGCAGGGCAATCTTGCTCGTGGGGATCAGTCCGCCCGCCCGGCCGGCGATCTCCATGGCAAAGGCCTCGGAATGTCCGGTGCCAAAGGCTTGGATGACCCCGCCGGCCGCGACGGCGTCGGCCAGGGCTGCCGCAGCCTCATCCAGGCCACCGCCCTGCGCCCACTGCGTCAGGGCGTCCAGTCGGGAAGAAACTTCCAGGCTAAAAGCCGTTGTGTAATCAGACATGGTTCCGCGCCTTTCCACCGGCGTGGCTCCCGCGATGGCCGCCCAGTTCAATCCGCGCCGCCCGGGTGGGACGCCGATGCGGGGAAACGGCCATGGCCGAAGCGGCAAGCTTGGACGTGGTTTGGGCGAAATTGATTTGCGCCACCAGCAGGTAGATCAGGTCGATCACCAGCAGCTGGACATGCTTGGCGGAGAGGTCATCAGGCTGCAGGAACTGCTCATGGACCGAGGTGATGATGGAGGAATCGGCACTTTCGGCCAGCGGCGAGCCCGGGTTGTTGCTCAGCGCCACCGTCAGCGCACCGGCTTCCCCCGCGGCGCGGAGCATCTGGATGGTCTCCTCCGTGCGCCCGGTGTTGGAAATCCCAATGGCCACGGAGTTGGTGTCCTGAATGGCGGCGCTGGTCAGCCCGGCATGGACTTCGGACCAGTGGTGGGCGTTGATGCCAATGCGGTAGAGGCGCGACTGAAGTTCCTTGGCCATGACGGCACTGCCGCCGATGCCGTAGATGTCCACATGTGCGCTCATGGCTATCCGCCGGGCAATCTTGTCCATCAGCGCCAGGTCCATCACGGCCGCGGTTTCCTCCAGCGAACGGGTGTGCGCATTGACCAGGGTGCTCAGGACGTCCCGCGCCGAGTCGTCCGGGCCAAACGCGCGGCCAATGTCAGCCTTCCACGATTCCCGGGCGTCACCGCGGCCCATCTCGGAGGCAATGCTGACGCGGAAGGGCACGTATCCGGCATATCCCAACAGCCGGCAAAAGCGGGTGACGGTGGCCGGGGAGGTCTTGGTCTCATGGGCCAGGTCCATGATGGACAGTTCCAGCGGCGCCTGGGGGTGCTCCAGAAGAAACGCACCGATCTTGGCCATCGCCGCCGGCATGTCAGGTAGTTTGGCCTGAATGCGGTTCACGACGCCGGCAGCGCTCACCACTGCTGGAGTTGGCAAAGTCGACGTCATGTGAAAATCCATTTCTTTTTTGTAAGCGATAACTGAAAACTATTATCATCAGCAGTGTAAGTCAAGTCACAGTGAAGACACAGAATGGTAACGACGCGTAATTACCTGGCAATCGACGCCGGCGGAACGTCCACGCGGGCCGTGTTTTTGACCGGCTCAGGGCAGTGTCTCGGGTATGGCGTTTCCGGCGGTGGAAACCCGGTTTCCCGGGGATTTGACGGTGCCATAGAGGCCCTGTTGCAGGCATCGTCGGGGGCCCTTGGGGGCACTCCGCAACCCTTCAGCTCCGTCACCATCGGAATGGCCGGGGCTTCCTTGGAACTGGCCACCGAACCGTTCCGCGAACGCTTTGCCGGGCTTGGCCTCAGCGGAAATGTAGTGATCGAATCTGATTTATTGGCTACGTTTTACTCCGGAACATGTCAGGACAATGGATACGCCCTGATAGCCGGCACCGGCGCCGTGGCGGCGCGAATCAGCGACAGCAGGCTGGCCGCGGTGGCGGACGGCACGGGCTGGCTCCTGGGCGACAGCGGGGCGGGATTTTGGCTGGGCCGGGAGGTGTTGCGCGCCGTAGCCGCCGCCCTGGACGGGCGCGGCAGGCCCACGGCACTCTTGGAACCAGTGCTGGCGGAGCTGGGCATTTCCGGCGGCACCCAGGACCGCACCAACGGCCGGGTCCGGGCGCAACAGCAGCTGATCGCCAAAATCTATGCGCTGGCCCCCATTGAACTCTCACGCTTCGCACCGATGGTCTTTGACGCCGGGGACGACGCCGTTGCCCGGGACATCACCGATCGGGCAGCTGCCGCGCTGGCCGGGACCTTGACGGCCGTACTGGACGGTGCCGTGGATGGCCCGTTGGTCTTCGGCGGCAGCGTCCTCACCAGGGGCGGCTCCGTTGCAGACGCCGTAGTCTCACGGCTGAGCGGGACCATTCAGCAAGGGACGAGACAGCAAGGGGCCAGCCGGCAGGAGGGGGCCCAAAACCTGGTGGTGCCAATCCTGGTCGCCGACGGCATGGCGGGAGCGGCGGTCCTGGCGCTCAAACGCGCCGGGGAAAAAGTTGATGAGGCTGTATTTGAACGCATTTCTGCCAGCCTGGCGGAACTGCGCGCCTAGTGTCGTGCTGCTTTCAGCCGAAGCAAGCCCAGCTCCGGTGCCGGCATTAGCGTGCGGAGGGGCCGCCGTCGTCGTTCTTGCCCGTGCCAGCCTCGTTGTCAGCAGCGGCGGCCTTCGCGGCCTCCTCCGACTTGGCGCGGGCGGCAGCCAGGCGGTCGGAGGACTTGCGGTTTACGCCGGAGCCCTCGCTGAGGTAGGCCGGATTTTCCTTGTGGCCCATGACCAGCAGCGAGGAAATCAGCAATGAGGCGATGAAGGCGATGCCAAAAGCAATGCCCCCCAGGTCCCAGCGCAGGCCGTGCTTCAGGCCGCCGGCCGAGACCACCAGGGTCACCACGCCGGCCACTGCGCCCATGGCGAAGGAAAAGCTGAGCGGGAACCTGATGGAGTTTCCCGACTTCGAATCTTGCGGCTCTACATTGCCCACAGTTTGGTCCTTCATATTGATTGTCGCCGGCTCATCGCGCCGTTGCACGCACACGGTCTGCGCAGCACGCGTTCTACATAAAGTAGAACACTGCATCCAGTTTACTTTCCTTTTGGCTTCCGGGCATCATGGCGCATGGTGAGGGCGGACAGCAGCCATAGGGCGCCCGTCATCAGCGCCCCGCCGCCGGCAACGCCCAGCAGGGCATGCGGCCCGGCAGCGGCAAAGAAGGGCAGCAGCAGCCCGGTGCCCAGTCCCAGCACTCCGGAGATCAGCCAGTCGCTGCGCAGCGGGGACTTCCCCGCCTTCCCGGACGGGTTGTGGAGTGCGGCAAACAGTTCCGCGCCGCCCATGACGGCCAGGGCTGCCGCTCCCAGCCACGCCGCCAGCGCCGTGTTGATGGCAATGAAAATCACGACGCCGGCCACCGCCAGGAGCCCCGCGGCACCCAGGAGCGCCAACCGCCGGGCGTCGGCACGCGGCAGGGCCAGGCGGCGCACAAACCAATAGTGCAGTCCGGCCAGGACCAGGAAGTACCAGCCAAAGTTCAGGCAGAGACCCAGGGTGTCCGGTGCCCCAAAGAAGACAGTGACGATGCCAAAAAGCAGGGTGGCCATGGAGCGTAACATGACCGGCTGCCACAGGGCGGAGGCAGGGGTGTCGGTCACGGCGGCATTGAGGTTCTGGGGCACAGCTGTATCATTCACCCGTCAAGTCTAGCGGGGTGGGCCACAGCGCCGGCACAATACAAGCCGCCGGTCCCCCGGGCCGGAACGCCTCAGTCCGGGATGCCCACGCGCATCCAGCGGTCGGTGCGGGCGCGCAGCCCCAGGGTCAGCGCCCTGGCGGCCATGTAGCCCAGGCTGAAGGCCGCCCACAGCCAGGCCATGGCTGCGGGCCCGCTGCCCAGGCCGGCCGCACTGACCCAGAACAGCAGAGGCAGGTACACCGCCAGGTTGACCAGCCCGGCCAGGGCCAGGTAGCGCGCGTCCCCCGCACCGATCAGCACGCCGTCCAGGACAAACACGTAGCCCGCCACGGGCTGCCCAATCGCCATGACCAGCAGGGCGGCGGCCAGCGTCCTGTGGACGCCGGCGTCGTTCGTGAAAAGCCAGCCCACCCCGCCGGAGGATGCCCACAGGGCCAGCCCCGTGATGACGCCAAAGCCCAGGCCCCACCGGGTCATGGTGGCCGTCAGCGTGCGCACGGCGGCGACGCGCCCGGCGCCCAGTTCCTTGCCGATGAGCGCCTGCGCGGCGATGGCCAGGGCATCCAGGGCAAAGGCCAGGAACGAAAAAAGCGTCATGGCCAGCTGGTGGGCGGCCAGGTTTTGCGGACCCTGGGCGGTTGCCACCAACACCGTGGCCAGGATGGCCAGGCGCAGGGACAGGGTGCGGACCATGAGCCAGCTGCCAACGCGGGAAACCGTTCGAATGCCTGCCCAGTCCGGGCGCAGGCCCACGTGGTCCGCCCGCGCAGCCCGGACCACGATCACCAGGTAGATGGCGGCCATGCCCCACTGGGCCAGCACGGTGCCGAGCGCTGCGCCGGCCACCGACATGTGCAGCACGTACACCAGGGTGAAGTTCAGTGCGATGTTCACGGCGAAGCCGATCCCGGCCACCAGCAGCGGCGTCCGGGTGTCCTGGAGTCCGCGCAGCACCCCCATGGCCGCCAGCACCAGCAGCATGGCCGGAATGCCCGCCAGGCTGACCAGCAGGTAGTCGTTGGCGAACCCCAGCACGGCACCGCGCGCGCCCATGGCGGAAAGCAGCGGCCCTGCCAGGAGGGCGCCGGCCCCCGCCAGCACCACGCCCAGCCCCAGGGCCAGCCACAGCCCGTCGCGGCCCACGGCGAGCGCGTCGGCACGGCGCCCTGCCCCCAGCAGCCGGGCCACGGCGGGGGTGGTCGAGTAGGCCAGGAACACCATGAGCCCCACCACGGTCTGGAGCACCGTGGCGGCCAGGCCCACTCCCGCCAGTTCCGCCACGCCCAGGTGCCCCACGATGGCCGAATCGGCGAGCAGGAACAGCGGTTCGGCAATGAGTGCCCCGAAGGCGGGCACGGCAAGCTGGAGGATCTGCCGCGACTGCGAGACTGAGGGGCGGGCCGCGGGCGTCCGCGCGAGCCGCCCGCCGGACGGCGGCGCTATCCCGGGCCTGGTGGGTTTAGGCATGGTTCAACAGTATCGGCCCGGGTCCGGGGCCGGCCTCCACCAGTTCCGCCATGACGGCCTGCAGGGCCGCCACCACGTGGCGCACCCCGGCCCGCTCCAGGGCCTCGGGCCGGGCCAGGATGTCGATGCGGCGCCCCAGCCTGGGCTCCGCCAAGGGAATGAGCACCAGGTGGGGAAACTGTTTCCGATTAACGGTGAAGCGGGGCATCAGCGAGATGCAGCCGCCGCCTTCCACCACGGAGGCCGCCACGAAGAATTCATTGATCCGGTGGGCCACGGTGACTTCCTGCCCGGCCAACGTGCCGATCATTTCAATGGCACCTTCGAGGGCAAAGCCATGGTGGACCGAAATCCAGCGCTCCCCGCGCAGTTCCGAAGGGCGGAGCGAACTGCGTCCGGCCAGGCGGTGCGTGGCGCCCACCGCCACATCCAGGGGCTCAAAGGCAAGCGGGACCACCGCCGCGGTGGCCGGCCAGGGCGGGCTGTTGGGCAGCCGGTGGGCCACCACCACGTCGTAGTCGGCCGTGAGGGCGGCAAAGTCCTGTTGCGCCACGTCCTGGTCGGCAAAGCTGAGGCTCGGGCCGCCGTCGCCCGCCAGCGCTTGCGCCAGCGGACCAAAAAATGCCAGCCCGGCACTGTGAAAGGCGGCCACGCTGACCGGTTCGGAGGGGCTGTCCCTGAACGCGGCCACGGCGGCATCCGCGCGGGCCAGCGCCACCTCCACGTCCACCGTGGCGCGGCACAGGGCCAGCCCCGCCGGGGTCAGGGCGGTCCGCCGGCCGGCCTTGTATGTCAGTGCCGTGCCCGCCTTGCGCTGCAGTGCCGCCAGCTGCTGGGACACGGACGACGGCGTGACGTTCAGTGCCAGCGCGGCCGCGGCGATGCTTCCCCTCGCCTGGACTTCGCGGAGTGCGCGCAATTGACCCAGTTCCATAAGCCCAAACTAATGCATTACCCGGCAAACATCATCTGGTTCTTAGTGCTTTTGTCCGTGACGATTGAACAGTGATGACTATTGGCAGGCCCACGGGCGGCAAGCGCGGCGAACGATTCCGGCCGGGACGCGGCACCGATGTGGCGCTGCTGGCTGTGGCCGCAGTGTGGGGCGGAAGCTACCTGGCCGCCAAGGACCTGACGATGGTGGCGTCCGTGCCGGCCGTGCTGGGGTGGCGCTTTCTCGTGGCGTCGGCGGCGCTTGCCGTGCTGTGGGCCTGGCGGGTCCGCCGCCGGCCGGGCCGTGCGGAGCTGTTGACGGCAGTGGTGCTCGGCGGCACGCAGGCTGCCGTGTTGTTCCTGGAAACGTATGGAGTGGCCCAGACCAGGGCGTCCAATGCCGGGCTGATCATCAGCCTGACGGTGATCTTTACTCCCCTGCTGGAGGCCGCCGCATCCAGGCGGTGGCTGCCGCGGGGATACTTTGTGGCAGCCGTTGTCTGCATTGTTGGCGTGGCGCTGCTCGTGTCGGGCAACGGTTTCCGCGCCCCGAATCCGGGCGACCTGCTGATGCTGGCCGCTGCCGCCGTCCGTGCGTTCCATGTGACGCTGCTGGGCACGCTGACCAGGGGCAGGCCCTACAGTTCCGTGACCATCACGCTGATCCAGTCCGTGGTGTGCGCCGTGGCGGGGATTGCCTTGGACCCGCCCGGCATGGTCCGCGCGGCCGCAGGATTTGGGGTGTCCGGATGGCTCGGTGTGCTGTACCTGGGCCTGGGTGCGAGCGTGTTCGCCTTCCTGGTCCAGCTGTGGGCAGTCCGGCGGACGTCGGCATCCCGGGCCAGCCTCCTGATGGGCACGGAACCCGTGTGGGCCGTCGCCGCCGGGGTGCTGCTTGCCGGCGAGGCGCTGGGCTGGCCGGGGGCGTGCGGGGCAGCCTTGATTTTGGGCGGCTGCTACGCCGGGCAGCGGATCGAGGCCCGGCTGCGGGCCGCCGCCGCCGGGCCGGCGACGGGTCTCAACGGGACCGGCCCGCTAATACCCGCCGCCGCCGTCGTTCGCCATGTTGGCAAACCGTGAATAGTGGCCCTGAAAGCCCACCACGATGGTCTTCGTGGGGCCGTTGCGGTGTTTGGCCACGATGACGTCTGCCTCGCCAGCCCGCGCCGACTCCTTGTCATAGATGTCCTCGCGGTGGAGCAGGATGACCATGTCGGCATCCTGCTCGATCGAGTTGTGGACGGCGATGCCGTTGGCGATGAAGTTGTGGTTGCCAATGACGGTTGCGTCGAACACTTCTTCCTCCCCGTCCGGATCAATGGCGACGATGCTGTCCCAAAACAAGTCATTGACAGCTTCAACTTCCAGCTCCGCGCGATCCAGAACGGCAACGACTGGGCCAAGCGCCTGTGTTGTCGGGCTGGCAAGGATTTCACCCACTTCGACCCATGGGCCAGCCATGCTTTTAGGACCGGAATCCGCCGAGGGGATACCCATCGCTCTCCTTGCTGTCCAGCCTGTACCTTCGCCCGGCAGGATCGCTTTTTGGAACCTGGCTTGGTCGTCGGACTCTTCCACCATGACGTGGTTGATCCCCCCAGTTTCGCAGACCCTTGTCGTGATGCCGAAGCGCAGGAGCAAGATGGCCAATCCTGTTGCGAGCTGCGTGGATCGGGTGGCAAATCGAATGACAGGAGCACCACCGGCGCCCACTTCTCCCATTCCCGACCAGAGTGTGTGCAGGAAAAGCGCGATCTGGCGCTTGGGAAGTGCGAAAACGGCTTCAGGGATGAAGATCAGGCCGTTGGATATATGGCCGTCCAGGGGTTCAGGCCATCGTTCGGAGCTTTCCCTTTCCGCCCGGGCAAGGATATTGGCGTGATGAATCACTTGTGTGTCGTCCCACTCAGTCCGGGCAGACGGTCCGTTGACATGGCGCGGGATGCCGAGCCGGTCATCGGGGGACAACTCGCCCAGCGGGCGCCAACCGTCGTAGGTGAAGAACGGGTGGTTCGCCGTTGCACGGATGGTCCGGCCGGACGCCAACGTCAGCTTGAAGACTGGTTTGCTGCCTGTGGGGAAGACATGCGTCAAGTGCCGCTCAACATAGCGGAGGTTGTCACCCAATGACCACACGGGGACATCCCTTGCTCCAGTTGAGAACAGCTCACCCATGGTGGTTTCTGCGCCCGTGTCGGAACGCAGGATGCGGGTGTCGGCAGTGAGGCAGCCCGATTCACGGAGGTCTGAAACCATGGGTTTCTTGTCCGTGCGCTGCTCGGAACCACGGTTGAGCTGGGACAGCGCCACGACCGGCACCTGCAACTCCTTGGCCAGCAGCTTCAGGGCACGGGAGAACTCAGAGACCTCCTGCTGGCGAGATTCCACGCGCTTTCCGGAGGACATCAGCTGGAGGTAGTCCAGGATCACCAGCTTGAGGTCATGCTGCTGCTTCAGGCGGCGGCACTTGGCCCGGATTTCCATCAGGGACATGTTGGGGGAATCGTCGATGAACAGCGGGGCATCGTTCATCTTGCCCATGGTCGTGGCGATCTTGGACCACTGGTCGTCCTTGACAGTTCCCTTGCGCAGGTCCTGCAGGTTGATGGTTGCCTCGGCGGAGAGCAGTCGCATGGCCAGCTCGTTGCGGCCCATTTCAAGGGAGAACACCACGGTCGCCATGTTGTGGGTGATGGCCGCCGAACGCGCCCAGTCAAGTGCGAACGTGGATTTCCCGACGGCCGGCCTGGCCGCGATGACAATCATCTGGCCGGGGTGCAGGCCGTTGGTCAGTTCATCAAATTCGTAAAAGCCGGTGGGCACGCCGGTCATGCCCTCGCCCTTGTGGCCGGACGCCTCAATCTCATCCACGGTGGATTCCATGACGTCCTTGAGGATCACGTAGTCCTCCGTGGTGCGCCGTTCGGCGACCTTGAAAATCTCCGCCTGCGCGGCGTTGACCACGTCTTCCACTTCGCCGTCCTGGGCATAGCCCATCTGGACAATCTTGGTGCCGGCGGTTACCAGGCGGCGCAGCACGGCCCGCTCGGCGACAATCTCCGCATAAAAGCCGGCGTTGGCGGCGGTCGGGACCGACTGGATCAACTGGTGCAGATAGGCGGCCCCGCCCATTTTCGCGATTTCACCGCGCTTGGTCAGTTCGTCGGCCACCGTGACGGCGTCTGCCGGTTCGCCGCGGCCATAGAGGTCAAGGATGGCCTCGTAGATGCTTTCGTGGGAGGGGCGGTAGAAGTCATTGCCGCGCAGAACCTCCACCACGTCGGCGATGGCATCCTTGGAGAGCATCATTCCGCCCAGGACGCTCTGTTCCGCCACGAGGTCCTGCGGGGGCGTCCGGGCAAAGTCCGGCTCCCGGGACGTTGAGACGTTGTCCATTGCTGGAGCTGACATGATCCTGCGCCCACTTTCTTTCCTGCTGGCCCGGCAAACACTGATGCTTGATGGTTGTCGGGAATGATCCCTCCCGGCCTGCCGGCCATACAACAATTATCGCTGTTCGGGGAGGTGATCCCCTGCAACGTTAGACGCTCTGTGGACAACTGCCAACCCCGTCATCCACCCGCCATGTGGATAACTTGTGCATTAAGTGCCATCGCTTGTGCACAGGATGGGGACAACTTTGTGGATAATGATCACCAACTAGTCATAATGGGCGTCTGACCTGCGCAAACAGTGTCCACCACCTGTGGAGAAACATAAATTTCCGGCCAAGCCTCATCCACAACTTGGATGTTGACAAGCTTCCGAAACAGGGATACTGCGACGATATCCACAGACATATGCCCAGCATGTGAATCATCCACTGCCGCTAAAAAGCGCCCCCACCTGCGCTTATGCACCCGGGGGCATGCACGGGCCGCCCGGGGCCGGCCCCGGCGGCACGTTAGGCTGGGTCAAACCCCAGCCAGACGCAAGGAGGAGGCCCATCATGGCACCCAGGGACAGTACCGGCAAGAGCGCCAACAAGACCCAGCCGACGGCGGCGGATGCAGCCCAGTTCATCGACGCCGTGGACACCTCCGCAGTCCGCCGCGCGGACGCCCGCGCGCTGCTGGACATCATGGGGCAGGAAACCGGGGAGCCGGCCGTCATGTGGGGGCCCAGCATCGTCGGCTTTGGCAGCTACCACTACAAGTACGCGTCCGGCCGCGAAGGCGACGCGGCCGCCGTCGGATTTTCACCGAGAAAGGCGAAGCTGGTGATTTACGGCCTGACGTACCCGCCCGGCGCCGAACAGCTCCTGGACCGGCTCGGCACCTTCAAGCGCGGCGCGGGCTGCATCTACCTCAACAAGCTTGCCGACATCAACGAAGGGGTGCTGCGGGAGCTCATCAGGGCCGCCTACGGATACATGACCACCGCGGACGTCCAGTCGTTGCAGTCCCAGAAGGGCAAGTAAATCAAAAAGGCCCGGCACCCCGCGAACGGGGGGCCGGGCCTTTCGTGGAGCGGTTGCGGGTATTAGCCTGCAACAACGTCCAGGGTGATCACAGCGGTGACGTCTTCGTAGAGGCGCACGTTTGCCGTGTACTTGCCAACCGACTTGATGTGGGTGGGCAGCTCGATCTTGCGCTTGTCAACGTTGCCGAGACCTGCAGCGGCAACAGCCTTTGCAACATCGTCGGTCTTGACGGTGCCGAACAGGCGTCCGGCCTCGCCGGCCTTGACGGTCAGCGTGACCGGCTTGGCGGCCAGGGCAGCAGCCTGGGCCTGGGCAGCTTCAACGGAAGCGTGCTCGTGGGCGGCGCGGGCAGCCTTGATGGACTCAACCTGCTTCTCGCCTCCCTTGGACCAGGGGAGGGCGAAGCCGCGGGGCAGAAGGTAGTTACGTGCGTAACCGTTCTTCACCTCAACGACGTCACCCGAGGTGCCGAGACCGGATACTTCGTGGGTCAAAATGATCTTTGCCATGTTTGTTTATCTCCCTTAGCCTCGGCCAGCGCCGGAGTAGGGCAGCAGTGCAACTTCGCGGGCGTTCTTGATTGCCTGGGCGATCTTGCGCTGCTCCTGGACGGTGACACCCGTGACGCGGCGCGCACGGATCTTTCCGCGGTCAGAGATGAACTTGCGCAGCAATGCTACGTCCTTGTAGTCGATGACAGTGACGTCAGCGGCCTTCAAGGGATTGGACTTTGGTTTGGGCTTACGGAGTTCAGCCTTAGCCATCGTGGAGCTCCTTAATATTCGTGGAGCCCGTGGATATTAATCCGCGGGATGGTGAGCGTGCGGCGGTTGCCGCACTTAGGTAAAAACGGTTTTTAGAAGGGGGGCTCGGAGTTGTCCGGGCCCGCGCCCCAGCCGCCGGTGGATCCACCGGGCGTGGCCCAGGGGTCGGATGCCGGTGCGGACTGCTGCTGTTGCTGGCCGCCATTGCCGCCGAAGTTTCCTCCGCCGGAATTGCCGCCGAAGCCGCCTTGGCCCCCGCCGGCGTTGCCGCCGCCGAAGTTGCCGCCCTGGCCTCCGCCAAAGCCGCCACCCTGTCCGCCGGAGCGCTGGGTGCGGTTGACCTTGGCATTGGCGTAGCGAAGCGAGGGGCCGATCTCGTCGACCTCAAGCTCCATGACGGTGCGCTTTTCGCCTTCTTTGGTGTCGTAGGTGCGCGACTTCAGCCGGCCGGAGACAATGACGCGGGTTCCCTTGGTCAGGGACTCCGCAACGTTCTCGGCCGCTTCACGCCAGATCGATGCGCGGAGGAACAGCGTTTCGCCGTCCTTCCACTCATTGCTTTGGCGGTCAAAAGTCCGCGGAGTGGACGCAATGGTGAAGTTCGCTACTGCTGAACCGCTCGGTGTAAACCGAAGTTCCGGGTCACTGGTGAGATTACCAATGACCGTGATAGTGGTTTCGCCTGCCATCTGCCCCTACTTCCTGCTTGAGTGTTTTCCTACGGGTGAAAAAGTAAAAAGTGGTCAGCCGAAACTACTCGGCGACGATCTTCTGCTCTTCCGGACGGGTGATCTTGGTGCGCAGGATGGTCTCGTTGAGGCCAAGCACGCGGTCAAGTTCCTGAGCGGTATGGGGGGCAGCAGTGAAGTTCACCACGGCGTAAATACCTTCGGACTTCTTCTGGATGTCGTAAGCCAGGCGACGACGGCCCCAGATGTCAACCTTTTCGATGGTTCCACCATCGGTGGTGATGACATTGAGGAACTTCTGAAGCGACGGCTCAACGGTACGCTCATCAACATCGGGGTCGATGATTACCATCAATTCGTAAGGACGCATATGTGAACCCACCTCCTTTGGGCTGGGCGGTTACGGTCTTTCCGTAACAGGAGGTTCATTTGCGGTGCCTGCCGGGCGCTCGGCCACACCATTACAGTGGGCCCGGTGCCAGCACAGACTTATCCATCTTACAGGACGGACGACGCCGGCCAGTCACCCCTGTGGGTAAGCCTCACCACACGCTGTGGTGGAGTTGTGCACAGGATTGCCTCGGTCCCGGCCCGCTGCCGACCCCGCCCGGTAGAATGGAAGGTGCGGCGGCGCCATCTTGGAAGCCCGTTCAAGACCCAAAGGAGTTCTACATGTCGACTCTGAAAAACAAGAGCGGGCTCACGGAGGCCGAAGTTCAGTCAGCCATGGAGTTCGGAGACGCCGACGAGGCGAGGCACCAGGTTATCGAAGAAGCCCTTCGCGCCAGGATCTAGCGGTCATGCCCGACAAGTACACGTACCCGGGCACGGAAACACTCATCAACCGTCTGGGCATCAAAGACCAAGTCGTGCTCGACTTGACCGAGCAAAACCTGGTCAATATTGGGCTCTCAGAGTTGAGCCGCACGCCGTCGCGGCAGCTTCGATTTTCCACACCTACTAGCCATCCACCGAAAACTGGTCGGCGACCTGTACGAGTGGGCTGGCGAGCTCCGGACCACCGACACCCAGGCCATGGGCACGGGTGTGGCACATTGCCGCCCGGAGTTCATCGAGGCATTCTCCAAGGAGGTATTTGGCGGCATTGCAGCACCTGCTGACCCCGCCATAATGCCATCCGCCCCAAGGCACCGAGCCTGAATGAAACGTCCATGGCATGATCAAGCCATGGAAACCACCCGCACCCAGCACCGCAGGCGGCGCCTGACGGTCATGCTCCTGGCCGGGCTTGCCGCCGCCGCGGTCACCGTCATCTTTGGCGCCTGGTTCTATGCCCCGGCAGTGGGCTGGGGCGTTGCGGCGCTGGTGTACAACCTTTGGGTCTGGCTGACCATCGCCCCGATGGACAATGTCCGCACGGCGACGCATGCCCAAGAGGAGGACCCCGGCCGGAACACCTCGGACCTGCTGATCCTGCTGGCCGCACTGGGCTCGCTGGCCGCCGTCGTGCTGGTCATGGTGGGCAGCAAGGACGTGACGGGCACCGGCAGGCTGCTGCTGGCCCTGCTCGCCTTGACGTGCACGGCCATGTCCTGGCTCATGGTCCACACCCTGTTCACGCTGCGGTATGCGGAGATCTACTACGCGGGAGAGCCGGGCGGCATCGGATTCAACCAGGAGGCGCTGCCCCAGTACACCGACTTTGCCTACATGTCGTTCAGCCTCGGCATGACGTACCAGGTCTCCGACACCAACATCACCACGCGCGAAATGCGCTCCGCCGCGTTCCGGCACAGCCTGCTCGCCTTCGTGTTTGGCACCGGAATCCTGGCCACCACCATCAACCTGGTGGTCAGCCTGACCCAGTAGGCACCTACACGGCGGTGCGGAAGAACGTCTCCGTGATGCGCGACAGGTGGAAGGGATCGTCCACGCCGCACAGTTCCCGGGCGGAGTGCATGGAGAGCAGCGGCGTGCCCACATCCACCGTGCGGATGCCGAGCCGCGTGGCCGTCAGCGGGCCGATCGTGGAGCCGCACGGCACGTCGTTGTTGGACACGAACTCCTGGTACGGTACGCCCGTGGTGCGGCACAGATTCGCCCAGATGGCCGCCCCCGTGGCATCCGTGGCGTAGCGCTGGTTCGCGTTGATCTTCAGCAGGGGGCCACCGCCCAGCACGGGCAGGTTGGCCGGGTCGTGGCGCTCGGAATAGTTGGGGTGGACGGCGTGCCCGGCGTCAGCTGAGACGCAGAAGGAGCCGGCGAAGGCACGGCGCCGGTCACTCGGCGAGGCGCCCAGCCCGTCGGAGATGCGGACCAGGATGTCCTCCAGGATGGGGCCGCACGCGCCGGAGCGGGAGCCGGAGCCGATTTCCTCGTGGTCAAAGGCCGCCAGGACGGGGATCACGGTGTCCGCGGTGGATTCGGTGGCGGCGGCGTTGATCAAGGCCGTCAGTCCGGCGTGGACTGAGGTGAGGTTGTCCATGCGCCCGGCGGCGAAGAATTCCTGGTTGGCACCGAACACCTGGCCGGGCTGGGTGTCCGCCACGAGGATGTCGTAGCCGCCAATGCTGGCAGCATCCACTCCCGCGTGCCGCGCCAGCAGGCCCAGCAGGTCCTCCTTGCCGGGATGCCCCTGGCCCCAGACGGGGTTCATGTGCTGCTGCTTGTCCAGCTTCAGGCCGTCATTCACGCCCCGGTCCAGGTGGATGGCCAGCTGGGGGAAGCGCAGCAGCGGACCGGTGGCCACCAGGGTCTGCGTGCCGTCCCGGTCCACCAGGCGGCCGGCAAATTGCAGTTCCCGGTCCAGCCAGGAATTCAGCAGCGGGCCGCCATAAACTTCCACGCCCGCCTGCAGCCAGCCCAATCGGCCCGTGGTTGGCTTTGGCTTGAGCTTGAAGGACGGCGAGTCGGTGTGGGCGCCGAGAATGTTGAAGCCAGTGGTGGCGGACGCGCCCTCGGGCACCACCCAGGCAATGATGGCGCCGTCGCGGATCACAAAGTGCCGGCCCCCGGCGGGCCATTCGGCAGATTCCTCGAGCTGGGTGAAGCCCGCCTCCTCCAGCCTGCGGCCCGCCTCATGGGCGGCGTGAAAGCTCGACGGCGACGCGGCGATGAAGTCGCGCAGGTCCAGGATGTGCTCAACGGAAGTCATGCTTCGATTCAACCACGAAGCGTCCACGGCGTTAGTAGTCGGGATTGCTGGGCGTGACCAACCCTGTCTCGTAGGCGTACACCACCACCTGGACGCGGTCCCTCAGGTGGAGCTTCGTCAGGATCCGGCGCACGTGCGTCTTGACTGTGGCCTCGGACAGGAACAGCTGGTGGGCAATCTCGGCATTGGACAGGCCTTGGGCAATGGCCAGCGCCACTTCCAGCTCGCGCGGCGTCAGCTCCTCCAGCAGCGGGTCGCGGGGGTGCGTGGGAGGCGTGGGCTGTGAGCGCACAAAGTTTTCCAGCAGGCGCTGGGTGACGCGAGGGGCCACGACGGCGTCCCCGCTGGCCACCAGGCGCACGGCGTTGACCAGTTCCGTGGGCGCCACGTCCTTGAGGAGGAATGCGGAGGCGCCTGCCTGCAGCCCGGCAAACGCGTATTCGTCCAGGTCAAAGGTGGTGAGGATGATGACGCGTGCCCCGGAGGCGGAGGCACTGATCTTGCCGGTGGCCTCGATCCCGTCCATAAGGGGCATGCGGACATCCATGAGCACCACGTCGGGGTCCAGCCGCTCCACGGCGGCCAGTGCCTCAATGCCGTTGGAGGCCTCGCCAACCACGGCAAGGTCATCCTCGCCTTCAAGGATGAGCCGGAAGCCCATGCGCAGCAGCGGCTGGTCGTCCACAAGCAGGATTGAGATGGGCGCCTGCGTCAAGGTGTTCTCCATGGGGGCTAGTTCCTGTTCTGGTTGGGCCGCAGCGTGGCGGTGACGGTCCAGCCGCCCTGGGGGGAGGGCCCGGCGTCGACCGTGCCGGAGAAGATGCCGGCACGTTCGCGCATGCCCACAATGCCCTGCCCCGTGCCCATCGAGGCGTCCAGGGAGCCGTGGCCGTCGTCGCTGACCACCACCCGCAGCACGCCGCCGTCGGGCTGGTTCTCGATGAGCACCCGCACCCGTGAAACTGCCGTGCCGTAGCGCAGCACATTGGTGAGCGATTCCTGCACGATCCGGTAAACGGTGAGTTGCAGCACCGGGTCGCCGGGAAGCAGCGGCCCCGACTGGGTCACGGCCAGCGGCAGGCCGGCCTGCCGGAAGCCCTCCAGCAGCGCGCCCAGGTCGGCGTGGTCAGGCTGCGGGGTCCGCTGCCCTCCGCCTGCGTCCTCTCGCAGCACGCCCAGCACCCGGCGCATGTCGGCCAGCGCGGTCCGGCCGGTCTGGGACAGCTGGCCCAGCACCTCCCCCGCCTGCTCCGGGTTGCGCTTGACCACGACGGCGGCGCCGTCGGAGAGTGCCACCATTACGGTCAGCGAGTGCGCCACAACGTCATGCATTTCCCGCGCAATCCGGTTCCGCTCGGCCACGGAGGCCAGCTGGGCGTTGCGGACGGCCCATTGGCGCAGCTCGGCTTCATGCTCCCGCCCCCGGCGCACCGAGGCGCCGATGCCCGTGGCAATGACATTGGCCAGGAGCATGACAATGACTGTAATGACATTGCTCTCCAGGGCTGTGGGACCGTCCGGGCGCAGGAATTCGACTGGGAACTGGTAAAAGAACAGCGTATATACAACCAGCGGCACGGATGCGGCGGCTGCGATGGCGAAACTGAAAATGCCCCGGTAGGCCACGGCCACGGCGTAGAGCGCAAACCACAGGCTGGCACCGATGTTGCTGGACGAGGGCACCACGTTGATGTTGATGATTTCAAAGACGGAGAGGATGACCAGCACGGCCAGGGGCCTGTCCCGGCGGAACATCAGCACCATGCTGGTGGCGGCAAGCAGCACCAGGTGGGCTGGCAGGTTGGTGACGCGTCCGTTCAGGAAAGTGCCCGAACCTGCCAGCAGATATGCCAGGACCACCACGGCGTCCATGACGCGGGGGTGGTCGTAAAGATAGCGGCGGACCGTGCCGCGGCGGCGGGCTGAGAATTCATCGGCCTGCCTGGCCGCCGCGGTGGCGGAGGTGGAACGGGGTTCGGCGGGGGCCGCGGCCGTTCGTTCCGCCGCCCCCGCCTGGTCTGATGTGCGCATAAGGGTGAGTCTAGAAGCCCGGCCGCCGGGCCGGGCACCGGACATTCCTATACGTCGCGGTTCTTGAGGGAGATGACTGCCGGGACCGTCACCAGCACAATCCAGCCCAGGAAGATCAGTCCTCCCGAGAGGGGGCTGATGAACGCCGCCTTGTCCCCGATCTCCAACATGCGCCCGCCGGCCACGCTGGGCACGTACTGGCCCACGTATTTCCAGAAGTCGCCGGGCACCAGGCCCAGCAGCTGGGTGGCGATCTGCAAAAGGAAGAACAGTCCGACGAGGACCACGATTCCGCCCGCGGAGCTGCGGATGAGCGTGCCCAGAGAAAGCCCAACGAGGGCGACGCCGGCAACGTAGACTCCGCCCAAGAGGATGCTGGACAGGACGCCGTCCATGCCCAAGGACATGGTGATTCCAGCGGAGCTCATGATCGGGATGGAAAACAGGAACGTGACGAACGCGGAAACAAGTGTCAGCACGTAGGAAACCACCACCAGCACAATGGCCTTTGCGAAGAACGTGGGCAGGCGCTTGGGCACCGCCGTCATGGTGGAGCGGATCATGCCGGTGCCGAACTCGGAGGAGATCAGCAAAACAGCCAAGGCGCCGAGAATCAGCACACCCATTTGGATGCCGGCGATGGGGGTGCCGTAAATGTTCAACCCGTTTGCATTGGCTGCCGAAATTGCCTGGTCAATGGTCAGCTTCGGTGAGCCGGAGGGACTGACGCCGGGGCCATTGACCGCCGCGGGCCCTAACTCCATGAACCTTTCGACGGCTTTTCCACGCGCCCAAGCTGCGAAAGTGCCCACGCCCACCATGGCCACAAAGGTGAAGAGCAGCAGCAGCTGGGTGGAGCGCAGGGACCGGAACTTGATCCATTCGCTGCGAAGCACGCCGCTGAAGGTCAGCCCCGTTCCGCCGGCAGCGGCGGAAGGCGAGGGGATCGTCGTCGTACTCATCACTTCAGGGTCCCTTCCAGGGCGGGGGCCGGCGCGGCGGCCTCATCGAGTTCTTGCGAGTGGTACTCCACCGAATCCTTCGTCAGGTCGAAGTACGCCTCTTCCAGCGAGGTGGACAGCGGGGTCAGTTCGTAGACAAGGACATGGTTGTCCAGGGCAATCTTGGCGATCTGGCGGGAGTCGAGGCCGGAAACTTCCAGGGTCTCGTTTTCGTTGCACTCCACCTGCACCCCGCTGCCGCTGAGCAGCTGGCCCAGATGGGTGACGTCGGCAGTGCGGACCCTGACCTTGGCCTGCTGGTTGCCGGCCAAAATCTCGGCAATGGGGGCGTCCGCGATGATTTTCCCGCGACCGATCACGATCAGGTGGTCCGCGGTCTGCGCCATCTCACTCATGAGGTGCGAGGACAGGAAAACCGTTTTGCCCTGCCCCGCCAGGTGCTTGGCCAGGTTGCGCACCCACAACACGCCTTCCGGGTCCAGGCCGTTGACGGGCTCGTCCAGGATCAGTGTTTGGGGGTCGCCCAGCAGTGCCGAGGCAATGCCCAGGCGCTGGCCCATGCCGAGGGAGAAGCCGCCTGCCTTCTTCTTGGCGACGGCGGCCAGCCCGGTCATGTCGATGACCTCGTTGACCCGGCTGGTGGGAATGCTGTGCGTGGCGGCCATGGCCAACAGGTGGTTGTAGGCGCTGCGGGAGGTATGCACCGCCTTGGCGTCCAGCAGCGCACCCACCTGGTGGAGCGGGTCATGGTGCTTGACGTACGGCTTGCCGTTGACCGTGACGGAACCCGCCGTGGGCTTGTCCAGCCCCACGATCATGCGCATGGTGGTGGACTTGCCGGCGCCGTTGGGCCCCAGAAAACCGGTCACCATCCCGGGCTTGACCGTGAACGTGACTCCCGCCACCGCGGTCTTGGCACCATAGTGCTTGGTGAGGTTTACTGCCTCAATCATGTGGACATCCCCTTGTTTCTAGGCTTGTTAACAACCGTACGCACCGGGCAGCGGCTTTTCTTCGATCTCAGGGATGAATCAGGGTCCGTTCAGGGTCGTCCCTTTGGATGATGGGCGGCAGAACGGGGCAAAACGGGCGGCCGGCGGAGCCGGTCCCGGCGCGGTGCCGGATGGGCCGCGGCGGGTCCTAGGATGGGCTCATGGCCCCGCCCCTGAATCCGCACCAACTGCCCTCCCGCGTGCTGTGGGCCGTGTCCATTCCCGCCCTGGCCGTGCTGCTGGCCGGCGCCGTCCTGGTGTGGTCCACGCACAGCGTGCCGCCCTTTCAGGCGCTCGACGCCGGCTGGAACCAGGTGATGCTGGCGTCCCGGACACCCTGGCTCACCTCTGCCAACAGGGTCCTGGACTTTGTGGGCAACGCCGGCATGGTCATCTATGCGGCGGCCCTGTTCCTGGCGCTGCTGCGCCGGCACTGGCGCCTGGCCGTGTTCACCGCCGCAGCCAATCTCGCGGCCCTGGCGGCAACCCACCTGCTGAAATTCCTGGTAGGCCGGCCGCGGCCCCTGGACCGGCTGGTGCACGTGGATTCCGGTTCATACCCGTCCGGGCATGTTAGTGCCACGGTGGCAGCCATGGTGTGCACCGCCATCGTCATCGGGCGGCTGTGGATGTGGCTCAGCGGCGCCATCCTCAGCGTGGCCATGATGTACAGCCGCACCTACCTGGGTGCCCACTGGATCTCCGACACCGTGGCCGGCGCACTGCTGGGCGCAGGTCTTGCGCTTCTGCTGTGGGCGGCCGTGCGGGATAAATGCCTGGAGCGGCATTCATTGCCGGCACCGATTGGCTGACGTTCCAACCGGCCAGTACCGCTAGCCCCTTTCGGCCTGTTCGGGTGCGGGCGATCCAGTCCGCGGGGCGGCTCCTCCGGACACCGGCTGGGGAAGCGGCTTGGCGGCCGGGGCCGTGAGGATGGAGGCAATAATGGCCACGCCGATGGCCAACAGCGCCCAGCGCACGGTGAAGTGGTCGCCCAGGAAACCAAGCAGCGGCGGGCCCGCCAGGAACGCCACGTAGCCGATCGTTGACACCACGGACACGCGGGCCGCCGCGCGGGCAGGGTCGTCGGCCGCCGCGGACATGCCCATGGGGAAGCCCAGGGCCGCCCCGGCGCCCCACAATACTGCGCCGATCCCGGCCAGCCACACGTTCGGTGCCACAACGAACAGGACAAGGCCCACCAGTGCGGCCCCCAGGCTCCCGTAGAGCACAGGAACCCGGCCGTAGTTGTCAATGAACTTTCCGCCGAAGAACCTGAAGGCCGTCATGGACGCCACAAACACGGCAAACATGATGGCGCCCTCGGACTCCGTGGCGCCCAGCCCGTCCACCGTGGCCTTGGCAATCCAGTCATTGGCGGCGCCTTCGGTCAGGGCCGCGCCCAGGACCACCAGCCCCACCAGCAGGGTGCGGCTCTCGGCCCACGCGGTGCGTCCGCGGGCAGGGGCCTTCCCTCCTGGCACCTCGGGTGGCATGACCGCCCCGGCGGGGGCCGGCGTCGTGCTTGGCAGGAAGTGGCTTGGCACAAACACCATGGCCACGCTGACCAGGGCCACGATGGCGAACAGGTGCGCGGGCAGGCCCACATGGATGCTGGACAGGCCCGCACCGACCAGGGCCCCGACAAAGGCTCCTCCGCTGAAACCCGCATGGAACTGGGGCATGATGGTTCTCCCCAGGTGGCGTTCGACGTCGGCGCCCTCGATGTTCTGCGACACGTCCCACAGGCCGATGCCCACGCCGAAGAGGAAAAGCCCCGCAGCGGTCAGGGGGACGGAGACCAGGCCCAGCGCAGTGGCCACCACCAGCCCGCCCAGGGCAGCGGTAAAGCCGCCCAGGCGGATGCTGGTTGCCGTCCCCTTGCGCGCCACCACCGTGCCGGCCAGCGGCAGGGCGATGACGGACCCGGCGGCGATGCTCAGCAGCAGCAGGCCCATCTCGCCCGACGTCAGCTCCAGAATGCGAGTGACCGCCGGAATGCGCGCAGCCCAGCTGGCAAACACAAAGCCGTTGATGGCAAAGACGGCAAAGGTGGCCATTGCTGCGCGGCGGACTGTTTGGGTGTTCATGGTGGCGCTGTTCCTCAGTGTTCGGTGGTGGATGGTGCGGCGGCGGACTGCTGCAGCCCATCAGACACAGCCACCACCAGCCGGGCCATGACCTCCGCCGGCAGGTCTGCGCGCAATGTGCCTGCCTGTTGGCGTTCGGTGATCCCCGCTGCCACGTCCTGCACGACGGCGGCGAAACGGCTGCGGAAGTATTCGTGTGACGCGTGCCCGGCCACGTCCTGCCCGGCCCGGCGGGGCTGGGGAGGGGCATGGTGCCAGTCTATTCACCCGGGCGCCCCAAAACCTAGTCGCATTAGATTTTAGACTGGGCGCCTGGGGGGCGGGCTAGCGCTGCGTCTCGGCCAGCCCCGGAATGTCCGCCACGCTGTCCAGCACATGGTCGCAGGGCAGCCCCGCCAACAGCTCGCGGGTGAGCTTCCCCGTCAGCACGCCCACCGAGACGGCCCCCGCGTTGCGCCCCGCCTGGACGTCGACGGCGGTGTCCCCGGCCGCCAGCACTGCGGCCACCGACACAACGCCGGTGCGTTCCATGGCCCGGTGGATCATGTACGGGGCCGGCCTGCCGGCGGCCACGTCGGACGTGGTGACCAGGGCGTCTACCGTGCATTCCGCCCCCGGGCCCACGCTCCAGCCGAGCATGTCAAGCAGCGGGCGGGCCACGCCGTCGTCAAATCCGGTGGTCAGGGCCACCTTGATGCCCCGGGCGCGCAGGGTGGCGATGGCCTCCGGCACGCCGGGCAGGGCCACGGGGGGCTTGGCCCGGTAGCCGTCGTCGAGGATGGTGCGGAAACGCCCAAACGCCGCCGCCACGCGGTCCGGGGCCGGCTCCTGGCCGCCCAGTTCCATCAGGGCCGTGATGGCGGAGACCTTGTCCGCGCCCATCCACAGCTGCAGGGAGGCGGGGGCAACGGGCGCGCCGGTCTCCTCCACAGCCTGTTGCAGGGCCGTGTAGACCATGCCGTAGTCGTCAATGGTGGTCCCGGCCATGTCAAGGGCGGCAAGTTCAATCATGGGTTTTCTCCTGCGGATGGCTGGCCGGCGGCGGGTGCCGGCGGCCGGGTGCTTTGGACGCGCGCCACCGGCGCACGCCCGTGAAGGGTGTTGTGGACCATGAAGTTGGCCAGCTCGGGGCGGTAGCGGTCGTCAGCGAATTCCAGCGGCGTCCCTTCCATGGAGAACGTCACGCGGCGTTCCCGCAGCAGCGGCGAGCCTTCCGGGATGCCCAGCAGCGAGGCGTCAACGGCATCCGCCGCAACAGCATCAATGATGTGCCGGGCACTGTGCAGGTCCACCCCCACGGACAGCAGGAACCGGAAGGTGGAGCCGGAGCTGGTGTCAAAGTCGAACAGCGGATTGCCGGCCTCCGGCACAAAATGCGAGCGCTCCACCATCGCGGGCTCGCCGTCCAGCGAGCGCAGCCGCAACAGGGACACGACGGGTTCCCCGGCGCTGACCAGCAGCTGTTCGGCCACCAAGGGCCCGGCCTCGCGGCGGGCGATTTCAACTGTTCGCTGCCCCGGCTCCTTGCCGATGGATTCCGCCCATTCCGTGAAGGACATGAAGGTCTCCACCGATTGGGAGGCGACGGCGGCGCGCACCACGGGCGGCTTGCCGCGGCCACCCGTAATCACCTGTTCGGCGCGCAGGGCTGCCAGTGCCTGCCGGACCGGGCCGCGGGAGGCGCCGAACTCCCGGCACAGCTGCGCCTCGGAGGGGACAGGCGTCCCTTCCGCCCATTCCCCGGTCTCGATCCGGTGGCGGAATTCGTCCCGAAGCTGTTGGTGCAGGGGCAATTTCATGAGTTGAGTATACAAGTTGACCCGCCGCGCGAAGGCTGGTAATTCACGGCACAAGGCGAACAATTGGTAAACGTTCGGGGCCCTAAATGAACCGTTCGGGAACTTGTCCATACATGTGCCGTTCTGGCTTGATTCGGCTGCCCCCGGACCGGCAATGTCGTTGCCATGAACAAAGCAACTTCACCCATGCACAGCACCGACGTGGTGATTGTGGGCGCCGGGATCACCGGCCTGGCCCACGCCGCCGAGGCTGTGGCGAGGGGCCTGGCCGTGTGCATCGTGGAGCGAGATTCGCGCGCCGTGGGAGCTTCCATCCGCAATTTTGGGCACTGCTGCGTCACCGCCCAGACGGGCGAGCTGCTGGAGCTGGCACGCACTGCCCGCGAGGGCTGGCTGCGCCACAGCGAACTGGCCGGCTTCTTCTCCGTGGAATCCGGGGCCGTGGCCGTGGCCCGCAACAGCCAGGAAGTGGCCGTCCTCGAGGAAGTGGCTGCCACGCGGGGAGGCGAAGTAAGCCTGATCGGCCCGGCGGCCGTCCGGGCGGAACTCTCCGGCCACGGCGGCGCCGAAATCCTGGGCGGCGCCGTGCTGCGTGATGACATCCGAGTAGACCCGCGGGAGGCCGTGGCCAAGCTGGCTGCCTGGCTGGGGCGCCAGCCGCGCGTGCGCTTCCTCTGGCGCACCTCCTACTTCGGCTCCGGGACGGGCGCAGGGCACGACGCCGGGCCGGGCGCAGGGCAGGGCGCAGGGAACGACGCCGGCGCCTCCTCCGGCGGGCCGGTCACCGTGCACACCTCCCGCGGCCCCATCCGGGCCGGAAAAGTCATTGTCTGCGTGGGCCACGACCTGGACAGGGTCCACCCGGAACTGGCCGAGGAACGCCAGGTGGACCGCTGCGCGCTGCAGATGGCGCTGGTCCGGCCGCCGTCGGGCCTGAATATCACCAGGGCCGTGCTCACCGGAACGTCCATGCTGCGCTACCCCGCCTTCGCCGAAACCAAGGCGGCGCGCGAGCTCAAAAGGGAACTGGCCGCCCGGAACCCGGAACTGCTGGCGATCGACGCCAACGTGATGCTGACCCAGCGCCCCGACGGCACGCTGATCATTGGCGACAGCCACCGCACCGAGGCCACCACGGACCCTTTCCTGTCCGAACAGACCACCGACACGCTGCTCACCGCGGCGGCCCACCTGCTGGGCAGGGGCAACTTCCAGGTGCTCCAGCGCTGGCAGGGCGTGTATGCCTCCAGCCCGCTGCAAAGCTTCCTGGTGGAGCGCCCCGCCGCCCACGTCACGGCCGTGTCCGTCACGTCCGGGATCGGCATGACCATTTCCTTTGGCCTGGCCCGCAAGACCTTTGACCAACTCGAATCCACGCTCTCCACCACCCGCTAAGGACACCCCATGAAAAAGCCCTTCCGCATTCCTTCCGTCATCGCCGCAGCCACGGCCGGCGCCATCCTCCTGGCCGGCTGCGGCGGCACCGCCCCCGGCAGCACGGCCGCCCCCGCGGACAGCAAGTCCGTGACCATCTACAGCGCCGACGGCCTGGGCGACTGGTACACGAAGACCTTTGCCGGCTTCACCAAGGACACGGGCATCAAGGTCAACGTGGTCGAGGCAGGTTCGGGCGAAGTGGTTTCCCGCGCCGAGAAGGAAAAGTCGAACCCCCAGGCGGACCTGCTCATCACCCTCCCGCCCTTCATCCAGCTGGCTGAAAAGTCCGGCCTGCTGCAAAAGAACTCCGCAGACACCAGCGCGGTCCCGGCCGCCTCCAAGTCTGCGGACGGCATGTACGTCTCCGTGGTGAACAACTACCTCTCGATGATCCGCAACACCGCCGCCACGGACAAGCCCGACACCTGGGCGCAGCTGCTGGATCCGAAGTACCAGGGCAAGATCCAGTACTCCACCCCAGGCCAGGCCGGCGACGGCACCGCCGTGCTCCTGCTGCTCCAGCACGTGAAGGGCAAGGACGGCGCGCTGTCCTACCTCAAGGATTTGCAGAAGAACAATGTTGGCCCCAGCGCCTCCACCGGCAAGCTCGGCCCGAAGGTTTCCAAGGGCGAGCTCACCGTCGCCAACAGCGACGTCCAGATGGCCCTGTCCTCCATCCAGGCCGACAAGTCCGCCTTTGAGGTCTTCTTCCCCAAGAACGACGACGGCTCCCGGGTCACGCTGCCCCTCCCCTACGTCATGGGGCTGGCCGCCAAGGCCCCCCACGAGGCCAGCGCCGCCAAGCTGATGGACTACCTGCTCACGAAGCCGGTCCAGGAATCCATCTCCAGCTCCGCACTCGGCCTGCCTGTGCGCTCCGACGTCACACCCACTGATGCCAACTACGCGGCCCTGCAGAAGACCATGGCCGGTGTGACCGTCTGGACGCCGAACTGGACCGAGGTGCTGGCCGGCCTCGACGCCGACGTCAAGGCCTACAACTCCGCCACCGGCCAGTAGCAACCCGCCAACCAGGAGCACCATGTTGTCCACCATGAAGAAGTCCCGCCGCGCCGCACCGGCGGCCGGGCACCCAACGCCCGCGGCCGCCGTCGTGCCTGAAAATGCCGTGGAGCTGCGCGATGTGAGCGTCAGCTACGGCACCACGGTGGCCCTTTCGGGGCTCAGCCTGGCGGTGGCGCGCGGGGAGACTGTGGCGCTGCTGGGGCCCTCCGGGTCCGGGAAATCGACTGCGTTGAAGGCGATTGCCGGCTTTGAACGGCCGTGCTCGGGGCGGGTGCTGCTGGACGGCGTGGACGTCACGGACGCCTCTCCGGCCCGGCGCGGGATCGGCGTGGTGGTGCAGCAGTACGCGCTGTTCCCGCACATGCGCGTGGACGCCAATGTGGCCTATGGGCTCAAGGCGCGTCGCATGCCCAAGCCGGAAATTGCCGCCCGCGTGAAGGTGATGCTGGAGATGGTGGGCATGGAGGGCCACGCCCACAAGCTCCCCCGCCAGCTTTCCGGCGGGCAGCAGCAGCGCGTGGCGATTGCCCGCGCCCTGGCCATCCGGCCGCAGGTGCTGCTGCTGGACGAGCCGCTGTCCGCCCTGGACGCGTCGCTGCGGGCCGAAATGCTCCTGGAACTGCAGGCCCTGCGCGCCGAGCTGCCGGACATTGCCATGGTCTACGTCACGCATGACCA
The DNA here is from genome assembly GCF_025548615.1 of Arthrobacter sp. A2-55. Taxonomy (NCBI): domain Bacteria; kingdom Bacillati; phylum Actinomycetota; class Actinomycetes; order Micrococcales; family Micrococcaceae; genus Arthrobacter; species Arthrobacter sp. A2-55. The sequence continues at coordinate 29,810 of NZ_JAJLOZ010000040.1, forward strand.
GTCCGAGGCCCTTACCCTGGCGGACAGGATCGCGGTGATGCGCAACGCCCGCCTCGAGGAAATTGGCACGGCCGAACAGCTGTACAGCCGGCCCGCCGGCGCATTCACGGCCAAGTTCCTGGGCGGCGCCTCACTGTTGCCGGCCATCTCCACCACCGTGGTGCCCGACGGCGGCGCAATGGGTTCGGTGCTGGCCGGGGCCCACCGCATGAAGGCCGTGGCACCCTTTGCCGTGAACCCGGGCGGCCGCGTCCTGGTGGCCGTGCGGCCGCACGCGTGGAAGCTCGCGGCGGGGTCCCCGGCTGCTGCCGCCGGCTGGGCCGGGGACGGGGCCGGGGACGGCTACACCGTCAACAGCCTGCCCGGCCGGGTGGAATCCGTGCAGTGGCGCGGCGCCGGCCACCGGCTGCAGGTGGACCTGATCGGGCTGTCCGAACGCGTCACCGTGGACCTGCCCGCCATGTCTGCCGTTCCCGCCCCCGGGGACCTGGTGGTCCTGACGGTGGAGCCCCAGCACGCCGTGCTGGTCCCGGCCGGGGAGCTGTGATGCGCACCGCGGCCGGCCCCCGGGTGACACCCGCCCTGGTGGGATCCGCCGGGGTGGGATCCGCCCGGGTGACGGGGGCACCCAAGGCGGGTCCGGCGTCGAGCTTTCCACACATCCCTGGCAGCTGGCGCAGCTGGCTGTGGCTGGCGGTACCGCTGCTGTTTGTGGCGGTGTTCTTCGCCTACCCGCTGGCGCAAATTGGCGCGCAGTCGTTCCAGGACAAGTACGGCGCCGGCGTGGGGCTGGCGAACTGGCAGTATGAACTCAGTTCCGCGGCCGTGCAGAAGGCCACCGCCGCCACGCTGAAAATTGCGGCGCTGTCCACACTGGGGGCACTGCTCCTGGGCACGTTCATCGCCCTGGCGCTGTCCTTTGTGCCCTTCCGCGGGGCGGGGCTGGTGACGCGGCTCATTGAGACCGTGGTTTCGTTCCCGTCCTTCCTGATTCCGCTGGCCTTCAGCATCCTGTACGGGCGCACCGGCGTGGTCAACTCCGTGCTGGGCCAGTTGGCGCCCGGGCTGCCGGCCCTGAACTTCGTCAATGACGTGCCCGGTGTGGTGCTGGCGGAGGTGGCTTTTTACACCCCGTTTGTGGTGCGGCCCCTGCTCGCCGTGTTTTCCCAGCTCCCTCGCGAACTGCTGGATGTGGCAGGGAGCCTCGGCAGCGGGCCGCTCGCCATAGTCCGGACCGTGATCCTGCCCGCCGGCCTGCCCGCGCTGGCGGCGTCGGCCGGGCTGACGTTCCTGCTGACGATGAACGAGTTCGGCATCATCTTGTTCACCGGCGCCAAGAATGTCATGACGCTGCCCATGCTCATTTACACGCGCAGCATTGTCACCTTTGACATGCCCTCAGCCGCCGTCATTGCCTGCATCCAGGTGGCGCTCTCACTGGGCGTGTACTGCCTGTACCGCTGGACGTACAAAAAACTTTCGGGAGCGAACCATGCTGCTCCACGCTAAATCCGCCCGCCTTGCCACCTGGACCCTGCTGGCCGCCGCCTTGCTGCTGCTGGTGGCCGCGCCTTTGCTGGTGACGTTCATGGCGGCCTTCGCAGGGAGCTGGAACGGGGTGCTGCCCGCGGCGCCCACGCTGCGCCACGTGGCGGGCGCACTGGCCGCGGACAATTTTTCCTCCCTGGTGGTCAGCCTGCAAACTGCCGTATTCGCGAGCCTGCTGGCCGTTCTCCTGGGCACGTGGGCGGCCGTGTGCTCGGCCTCGGCAGCTGCCTCGCCGGGGCTGGCCAGGCTGGCCGACGCCGTCTTCCACCTGCCCGCGGCCGTGCCGTCCGTCGTCGTCGGCCTGGGACTGCTGACCGCCTTCAGCAAGCCGCCCCTGCTGCTGAACGGGACCGTGGCCATAGTGGTGGTGGCCCAATCCATGCTGGTGCTGGCGTTTGCCTACAGCACGGTGTCTGCGGCCGCCCGGGGCCAGGACCCCATGGTGGCCCTGGCCGCGGCGAGCCTGGGGGCGTCGCAGCTGCGTGTGCTCCTGACCGTCCGGCTGCCGCTGCTGCTGCCGGCCATCGCGGCGGCCGCCGGGCTGGCCGTGGCGCTGTGCATGGGCGAACTGGGCGCCACCGTCATGGTGTACCCGGCCAGTTGGCGCACCCTGCCCGTGACCGTTTTCGCGCTGGTGGACCGCGGGGCGCTGTTCGACGCCGCGGCCAACACCCTGGTGCTGCTTGCCGTGACGGTGGCCGTGCTGGCCGTCATTGCGAAATGCCGGGGGAATTCCGCCGTCCGGTAATGCCAGCCGCCAGGGCCTACCGCGCCCGCTCCACGCGTTTTTCGTCCCAGACAGGCGCTTCGGACTCGTACACCTTGCCGTCGGATCCAAACACCAGGAAGCGGTCAAAGGAGCGGGCGAACCAGCGGTCGTGGGTGACGGCCAGGACTGTCCCCTCGAAGGAGTCGATGGCCTTCTCCAGTGCCTCGGCCGAGTGCAGGTCCAGGTTGTCGGTGGGCTCGTCCAGCAGCAGCAGCGTGGCGCCGGAAAGCTCCAGCAGCAAAATCTGGAAGCGGGCCTGCTGGCCGCCGGAGAGGGAATCGTACTTTTGCTCGGAGCTGGAAGCCAGGCCGTAGCGGTCCAGCGCCCCGGCGGCTGCCTCGCGGCCCAGCCCCGAACGGTGCTCGTCGCCGCGGTGCAGGATGTCCAACAGGGTGCGGGTCAAAAGGTCCGGACGGGCATGCGTTTGGGCAAAGAAGCCGGGCCGGATGCGGGCGCCCAGCTTCACTGACCCTTCGTGCGGCACGGGAGCTATGTCGACGTCGGACACGGGCTCGTGTTCCTTGTCCGGATCCGAACCGCCCGCGGCCAGGAGACGGAGGAAGTGGCTCTTGCCGGATCCGTTGGAGCCCAGCACGCCCACGCGGTCGCCGAACCAGATCTCCGCACTGAACGGCTTCATCAGCCCCGTCAGCTCCAGCTTCGTGGCGACGATGGCGCGCTTGGCGGTCCGCCCGCCCTTGAGCCGCATCTTGACGTTTTGCTCAATGGGCAGCGCCTCCGGCGGACCTTTCTCGAGGAATTGAGCCAGCCGTGATTGTGCGGCCTGGTAGCGGTTCGCCATGTCGGAGCGGAACGCCGCCTTGGTCTTGTACATGGTGACGAGTTCCTTGAGCTTGACGTGCTCCTCGTCCCACCGCTTGCGCAGTTCCTCAAATCGGGCGTTGCGGTCTTCGCGCGCCTTCACGTACGACTCAAATCCGCCGCCATGGGTCCAGCTGGAGGCGCCGTTGATGCCCGGTTCCAGGGTGACAATCCTGTCCGCCGCGTTCGCCAGCAGTTCGCGGTCGTGGCTGACAAACAGCACCGACTTGTCCGACTCCGCCATCTTTGCCTCAAGCCAGCGCTTGCCGGGCACGTCCAGGTAGTTGTCCGGCTCATCGAGCAGCAGCAACTCGTCCGGGCCGGAAAACAGCGCCTCGAGGACAAGCCGCTTCTGCTCGCCGCCGCTTAGCGACGCCGCCTTGCGGTACTGCGCGGAGTAGAAGTCCATGCCCATGGCCGCCATGGTGACCTCGTCCCAGGTGGTCTCCATTTCGTAGCCGCCCACGTCGCCCCAGTCGGCAATGGCCTGTGCGTAGGCCATTTGGGAGGGTTCGTCGTCGCGCTCCAGCATGGCTTCCTCTGCCGCATCCACAGCCTTGCCCGCGGCGGCAATGTTGGCCGACGCCACGGAGAGCAGCAGGTCCCGCACGGTGCTTTCGTCGCGGACCTGGCCCACGAACTGGCGCATGACTCCCATGCTGCCGGAGCGTGAAACCGCGCCTTCGTCGGCCTTGATGTCTTGGCAGATGATGCGCAGCAGCGTGGTCTTTCCGGTGCCGTTGGGGCCGATCAGGGCCGTCTTGGTGCCGTCGGAGACGCGAAAGTTCACCCCGTTCAGCAGCTGGCGGCCGTCGGAGAGAAAGTAGTCAATGTTTGCAACGTCAATGTGTCCCACTGCTTAATCCTCCCATCCCCGGGGGCCGCCAATTTTTACAACTACGCCGAGACAGCGGGAGCGCGCCGAGATCCGCAGGACTTCCCATGCGGTCTCGGCCCGGATCCGCTATCTCGGCGGCGGCCGAATGGCGTCCTGCCCATCCACGCTGCCTTGATCTTTTGGACATATCCGGGCCCGTCGGCACCGGGTGCGAGGAACACGTTGATTTGCCCCGTCCACAAGTGTCTGCCGCCGCTGCAGCCAAGCAAATTGGAGACTTGGTTTTGTTTTGTTTCAACAATGTCGCCCGCGGGGATGATGGCAATCATGTCCCGTTCGTTGGCCATCGTGGTGCTCTTGGCGGTGTGCAGGTCCAGGGCAGGGCTTTCGGGTTTTGGGCCCATGGCGCAGCCGGCGGCGAACAGCATCACCAGCAGGGAAAGAAGAAATGTCAAGGCCACGGCGGGATGGCCCGGGAACCGTAAGGCAGGTGCCTGTTCCGGGTCGGCGCCAAGATGCCCATGAGTCATATGTCCCCCTTTGACATCCGCAGCATAACCAGCGCACCCCCCGATGCCGATGGGCAGAACGCCCCATGCGGGAGGGCCCGCCACGTTCACACTCACGCCGAGACAGCGGGAGCGCGCCGAGACCGCATGAGGTTTTCATACGGTCTCGGCACGGACCCGCTGTCTCGGCGCAGCAGGCGACGGACACGCCGTCGTTCCCGGCTTTGACGGGTGCCGCATAGGCCTGCCAGGTGTCGCCGCTGTCGGTGGAGTATTCCACCACGGCAATACCGGGGCCGGAGTCCGTGGCCGTGACGGTGACCGCGCGGGCCGTGGTGTCCGCCCAGGCAGTACGTATCGTTTGAGGGGGCATGCACGCCCAGGCCCTCGGCATTCGTGGTGTATTTCCGGGTTGGCGGCGGTGGCGTGGCTGTTGCGCCGCAGCGATGTGGTGGGGGCCTGGTGCCGTCGGCATAGTTACACGGTCAGTTCCGGCGACGCCCCGGCACCGGCCGCGGCCGCGGCCGATCGCAGGCCTGTCAGGGCAGGGCCGTCCCGGTGGCCGTTGGGGATTCGGTTGCGGCTTCCGTCGCCGCGGGCGTTGGCGTGGCTGCAGGGGCTGCCGTCTCTGCAGCGGTTGGCGTTTGCGTGGTCGGAGCAGTCGGAGCTGGCGTTTCGGGCGGCGGGGTGACCGGGCCCGTTACGGGCGGCGGCGTTTCCGGGGCAGTCGCCTCAGGCGGAGCGGGTTCAGTGCCGGGTGTCGGTGTCGGCGGGCGGTTCGGTGAGGGTGTTGGAGTCGGGGACGGCGACGCCGAGGGCGAGGGCGAGGGCGACGGTGAGGGCTGAGGAGTAGGCGAAGGCGAATGGCTGGGTGCGGGCTTCGCCGTCGTGCTTGGCCTGGTGGTGACAGCCGTTGGCGAGCCTGCCCCGGCCGCCTTGAGGGCCTCAGCCTTCGCCGCCGCGGACGCCTTGGCTGCGGCGGCAGCCTGCTTGTCGAGGACGGCAAACCCCGGCATGGTGAAGTACGTCGACGATGAGCTGCTGGACTGCGGCGTGTGCAAGATGGTGCCCACGGACGGGTTCAGCGCGCTGATCATCTCGCCGTGGCCAACGTAAATTCCGATATGCGACCAATGGTTGGGTCCGTCGGGGTTTTGGACCACAATGTCCCCCGGCTGCGGATTGTTGGTTTCCACCATGGGCAGCCATTGTTCTGTGCGCGGCAGTGCGATGCCGGCCTGGGCGTAGGCCCACTGGACGAATCCGGAGCAGTCCCAGCCTTGGTCAAAGCTGGTGCCTCCCCACACATAACTGTGGCCCAGCCCCGTGTACGCCGCCTGCAGGATCTCCCGCCGAACCGTGGAAATCATGCCCGGCGAATATTCCGGCATGCCGGCAAGCACGGTGCCGGCCGAGCCTGTCCACCCGTGGTTCGTTTTGGACAGGTCAAGGATCAGCGCCGGCTTCGGCTTTTGTGCCTGGATCAGCGTTCTGGCAAAGGTCAGGCTGATGTGCGGGTCCGGGGAAAGGATGGGTGATCCTGGGGCCGGTCCAGGGCCAGTGAATTCGACGGCGACACCGGCCGGCGCCAGAGCCGACGCGGCGGCCGCTGCATCGGCGACCGAATTGTCGGCATAGCCCGCGGCCACGAACCCTCCGGCGGCCAGCACAGTGCAGACGGCCGCCATGCCCAGCTGGTAAGTGCGCCGCCCGCCCTGCGAAAATGACACTGAGACTACCCCTGCTTCATTGCATCCGGTATGGCCGAGCATACGCCGATCGTCCGGCCTGCGGCACCGTTTCAGCCGGGCCGATTTTCAACACTGGGTGCCAGCCATGCCGCACCGGGAACCCTGCGTCCCAAAGGTGATGGAGCGTCGCGCAAAAACCGGCATAAAGTGATGCCGCGTCGGGGAAAAACCCGCATAAAGTGATGGAGCGTCGGAAGGGGTGGGGCTAGGCTCCTGTGCGGATGATGCGGCGCTGCGACGCCACGGAAATGGCTGCCGTGCGGTTGTCCACGCCGAGCTTGTCGTAAATGTGCACCAGGTGCGTCTTGACCGTGGCCTCGGAAATGAACAGCTGCTTGGACATGGCCTTGTTGCTCATCCCCGTGGCCAGCAGCTCCAGCAATTGCACCTCGCGGGCCGAAAGGACGGGCTCGGGGTTGCGGATGCGCCCCAGCAGCCGGGCCGCCACCTCGGGCGCCAGCGCCGTCTGGCCGGCCGCGGCGGACTGCACGGCCGCCCGGATTTGCTCCGGCGGGGCGTCCTTGAGCATGTAGCCGCTGGCCCCCGCTTCGACGGCCGCCAGGATGTCCGCGTCCGTGTCGTACGTGGTCAGGATCAGCACGGGCGGGGCGGAAGGCAGCGCCTTGATGGCCTTCGTGGCCGTGACCCCGTCCATGCCGGCACCCATCTGCAGGTCCATGAGCACCACATCCAGCGGCTCGCCCAGGGTCTGCAGCCGCTGCACTTCCCTGATGGCGGCACCGCCCTCGGGCGCCTCGGCCACCACAATGAACCCCTCAAAGTCCGAAAGCATGGCCCGCAGCCCGGCCCGCACCACAGGGTGGTCATCGACCAGCAAGATCCTAATTTCCGTCATGTCCGCCCTCTTCCTGCACTCCCGCGGCCAGCGGCAGCCGGATGGCCACCACGGTTCCCTCACCCGGTGCCGACTCTATCTCCAAGGTCCCGCTTTGCGCCGCCACGCGCTGCCGCAGCGACACCAGCCCAAACCCGCTCCCGTCCGCCCGCCCGGCCGCGGCGGCAGTCAGCGATGACGGCGCAAAGCCGCGGCCGTCGTCGTACACGTCCAGGGTCACCTCCGTGTCCAGGTACGCCAGGCTGACGACGGCGGTGCCCGCGCGGGCGTGCAGCCAGACGTTGGCGAGGCTCGCCTGGGCGGCGCGGAGCAAGGTCACCCGGTAGGGCTGCGGCAGGTCCACGGGGTCCCCGTCCACCCGGAAGGTGCAGTTGAGGTTGACCCCGCGGGCGGCAGCCTCCAGCTGCGTCTTTTCGCACAATCGGGCCAGCGACTCCACCAGCGAGGTCCCCTCCAGGGCCGGCGAGGAGAGCCCGCGCACAAAGTTGCGGGCCTCGGACAGGTTTTCCGACGCCGTGGCCGCCACCATGGCGATGCTCTCCCGCGTGGACTCGAGATCGCCCGATTCCAGTGAGCGGCCCGCCGCACGCGAGACCAGGATGATGGAGGAAAAGCCCTGGGCCAGGGTGTCGTGGATTTCCCGCGCCAGCCGGGCCCGCTCCGCCAGGACTCCGGATTCATGCTGGGTGGCGGCCAGTTCGGCACGGGTGCGGCGAAGCTCGTCCGCAGCCCGGCGCTGGTTTTCGCCCTCCTGGTACAACAGCCGGTAGGCCTTGGAGGTGACCACGGCAAAGGTGGCGCCAAACACGGGGCCCAGAACGGCGGCAAGCTGCGGTGCCGGGGTGCCGCCGGCCAGCCACTGCGCCGTGACGACACCCGCCGTCATGACCACCACGGCCGCAATCCCGGCCCACCGGGGCAGCAGGTGCAGGTGCAGGAAGAACAGCGGAAAGACAACCCAGGAAAACTCGACGGAGCCGACCAGCAGCACGGCCCACAAGGCCGTGACGATGCCCAGCCACAGGTAGGCCCAGCGGCGAGGGTTGCGGTCCGTGGCGCCGGCGGAGAACCGTTTTTCCGCCACGGTCCCCAGCAGGTACACGGCAGCGAGGACCACGGACAGCCCCAGGTATATGTACCGTTCGGGGCGGTCAAGGTGGACTGTCAGCAGGCGCGTGGCGGCCACGGCCAGCAACAGGGCAAACCCCACGTGCAGCGTCACGCGCAGGAATCGCAGGATGGCGTCACTCGTCACAGGCGGGGCATCCACGGCAGACATGCCACCAGCTTAGGCGGTGCCGGCCCGGGGCGTATCAACCATTTGGTTGAGGGCGGGATCAACCGGCGGGCGGTCCGGAACCATCCAAGGCCCCGATGGATCCGGGCCCGGACCGCGGAAGAGTGGATACCAAGGGAAAACCCAACAGTTTCGAACCACAAGAAAGATACGTGAGCCCCATGTTCCTCGCCATCCGAGACATCCGCTTCGCCAAGGGGCGCTTCGCCCTCATGGGCGGGGTGGTGGCATTGATCAGCCTCCTGCTGGTGCTGCTCTCCGGCCTCACCGCCGGGCTGGGCAACCAGTCCACCTCCGCCATTGCCGAGCTGGGCAAGAGCGCCAACGCCCCGGTCAGCCAGCTGGTGTTTGGGGCCCCGGGGGCAAACGACCCCAAGGTCTCCTTCACCGAAAGCCAGCTCACGCAGGCCCAGGTGTCCGCCTGGGCCGGCCAGCCCGGCGTCGCCTCCGCCGTGCCGCTGGGCATCAGCCAGACCCGCTTCCAGGGTGCCGGCGCCACCAAGGGGACCACCAATGTGGCCGTGTTCGGCGTCGGTGCAGGCGGTGCCGAAGCCGGGATCACGCCGTCGGCCGTCACCGACGGGACAGTGGTGATCGGCTCGGGGGTGGCAAAGGAACTCTCTCTCGCCGTTGGCGATTCCGTCACCCTCGGCGGGACCACGCTGAAGATCTCCGCCGTGGTGGCGGACCAGTGGTACTCGCACACCTCCGTGGTGTGGACCACCCTGCCCACCTGGACCAAGCTGGCCCACCTCAGCGACCCGAAGCAGGTGGCCACCGTGGCGGCCGTGACCTACCGCGACGGCGCCGCGGTTGACACCGGCTCCGCCAACACCGCGGCCGGCACGGTCAGCACCACCCGCAGCGGTTCCTTCGCCGGCTTGGGCGGGTACAAGAGCGAAAACGGATCGCTCATGATGATGCAGGCGTTCCTGTACGGCATCTCCGCCCTGGTGATCGTGGCGTTCCTGACCGTGTGGACCGTCCAGCGCACCCGGGACATTGCCGTGCTCAAGGCCATGGGCGCCTCCGGCAAGTACCTGCTCAAGGATGCGCTGACCCAGGCGGCCATCGTGCTGCTGGCCGGCGCCGCCCTGGGCGGGCTGGTCGGCGTGGCGGGCGGCTTCTTCGCCGCAAAGGCCGCGCCGTTCCTGGTCACCCCGGCCACCACCATCCTGCCCGTGGTCGGCATCGTGGCCCTGGGCCTGGCAGGCGCCGCCCTCGCCGTACGCAAGGT
>NZ_JAJLOZ010000041.1:0-39304 GCF_025548615.1 Arthrobacter sp. A2-55
CGCGGCGATTTCCTTGAGCACGTCGATGGGCTTTTCGTCGTAGATGCACGTGGGGCCGGAGTCAAAGGCCCAAACTGGGGTCTTCTTGCCTCGGAGTGAGTGGTACCACCAGACAGCAACGCCACCTTTCGCGGCCGTGCAGGCGGGCAGATTAGCGGCACATTTGGCGAAGATGGCTTGGTCCGCCGTTGTGCAGGCCAGCCTGTATTCGTAGATGTAGGGATCTACGGGGCCGGCCGAGGGCAGTTGCCCCCAGTGGGAGGGATCATTGGGCAACTGATTCCAGGACCCGGACTTAATGTGCGTATCGTCCCAGTCCAACTCGTAGTCACCGTCAGCCCATACTGGCTGGCCGACGGTGGAGAACAGTACGACAAGGGCGAAGACGCTGAACAAGAAATGGAAGGTGGGTGTCCGGCGGGGTGAATTACTCACCGCTGCTGCCCTTCAGATGTTCGACAGTTTGGGCTATCCATTGCCCTTTGACGTAGTCCGTGACGACAATGTCCGCGACCGAAGATTTCGCTCCCAAGTCCTTCGACAGCGACTTATCGGCGCGGTAGTACTTGACTTGTGACTGGCGGACCATGGTGATCGTTTGGTAGGAACCATCTGGCGCCGGATCAAACGAAGCCTCCGTGGTTAGCACCTCCATTTGTCCTCCCACAATCCAACGCCCGTTTTCGTGTCCACCGGTGGCGGCACTTTTCATGGCGTTGCACGGCTTGCAGCCTGGGTCGCTGATGGCGAGCATGGGGCCGGGGTCGCCGGTTTCGAAGGCGTAGCCGAGGGTGGAGTACCAGTAGGTGGCGAAGGCTTCCAGGCCTTCCTTGGAGAATTCCTTGGCTTTGGCCGGCAGCACGGGGACGGGCACGTTTTGTGCAGGGCCGGCCGCCGTGGCCGGCTTGTACGCTGGCGCCGGCGCTGGGACGGTAGTCGGCGGATTCGTCGGCGCGGCAGTTGCGGCGGCGGTGGCCGTTGAGGGAGCCGACTGCCCGGGCGACCCGCTGCCGGCCACCGGCGGGGCGGCGGATGAGCACCCGGTCAGCAACAGCGACGCCGCTACCACTGCGGCCACCACGGCGGCCACAGCTGCCGCGGGCCGCGAAGGCCGGAACCGGGCCGTGCCGGCGGGCCGGACAAACAGCCGCCCGGCACGTCCGGGCCGGACAAACAGCCGCCCGGCACGTCCGGGCCGGACAAACAGCCGCCCGGCACGTCCGGGCCGGACAAACAGCCGCCCGGCACGCCCCACCAGGAAAGGCACTGTGCGTGCCGTGGTCCGCATGTTCGTCGTCATAAAAGCCCCCGCCCAAGTCCCCCCAGAGCCGCCTCGTGGCGGTCCCCGGCTCAGCTATGTACCAAGTTAGCCGACTTGACGCAGACCCGCCAGAAGTTATCCACAGCCATTGCGGGGCGCGCCGCGCACAGGGGTGCCCCGCAAATGGCTAGCATTGGCACCATCGGAATGGAATTTCTGAGGAGGTCCAATGCCATATCGACGGGGACTACGCCAATTTTTCCCAGCGAATCATGCCCCAACCACCGCAATCCGGGTCGCCACAGCCGCCCTCGCCGTCGCGCTTTCCGTCACGGGTTGCGGTGTGTCGATCGGCGTTCCAAGCCAGGCGCCCCAGGCGGGCGGGGCCACGCAAGCCGCACCAGCGCCGTCGGCCTCGGCGCCGACTGCCACCAACAGCGCCGGGCCGGGAAGCAGTGCAACCCCGTCAGCGGCGGGCCCCACCATGGAGCCCACGGCCGCGGTATGGAAAATCTACACGGACCCGGGCAAAAACATCAGCTTTGAACTGCCCCAGGACTGGACCACGCAGCTGGTGCCGGGCACCAACCCCGCAGCCCTGCACGTGGAAGTCCGGGACCAGGACGGCACGCTTACGGCCACCCTGCAAACCCACATCACCGGGCTCGGCGGCGCGTGCCAGCCCGGAGCCATGCGGCGCTACACGGTGCTGTCGAGCATTCCACTGGCCATCCCATCCACCAGTACGGGAACCACCACGGTGGACCCCCGTTTTGTGTACCGGCTGATTCAGGGCGCCACACACTTTTACGCCTCCTACGGCATCACCGACAGAGCCGGCGGCCAGGACGGCCGCGCCTGCCTGGTCTACAACACCGTAACCTCGGACAAGCTGGGCATCTACATGTTCGGGGACGTCCTCCAGTTCACCAGTGCACCCGACGGCTCGCCCGGGCTGCAGGCCTTCACCACCATCACGGAGGCCCAGGCACACATGCGCTCCACCAGCTATCGCAATGTGGAGCGGATGGTCACTTCCCTGAAGGTGTTGGGGTAGCTGCCCGCACGGCAACGGTGGCACGCAACTTTCCCGTCAGCTCCAGCAGCACCTGCATCTCGGCGTCGGTGAGCCCTTCCTCCATGACGTGCATGATATTTTGCACATGCGCCCGCCCCACCTTCTTTTGCAACGCCGCGCCCGCCTCGGTGAGGCCGATCAGCACGCCCCGGCGGTCGTCGTCGGGCGTCTTGCGCCTGACCAGCCCGCGCTCCTCCAGCCTGTCCACCAGGCGGGAGATGCTGGGCTGGGTCAGCAGGACGTTGTCATTGAGCTCGTTCAGCCGCAGCCAGCCGGTGGGGCAGCGGGAGAGGTTGAACAGCACGTCGTACTCCCGGCTGCCCACCTCCTTGAAAATGGGTTCCTTGTGGAGTTCGCGCATCACGGCCACCTGCGCGCGCAACAGCGATTCCCAGGATTCCGCGGCCAGGCGCCGGTGCGCTGCAGCTGACATCATGCCCCGGCCCCGCCTACAGCTGCGCCGGAATGCTCGACGCCGGCCGCCTCCTTCGCTGCCTTGGCCGCCTTGCGTGCCGCAAAGGTGGGCGCGTCCGGGACTGTGGCCGGGCGGTTTGCCGCAAACTCGGCGCGGAGTGTGGGCAGCACGTCCGAGCCGAACAGGTCCAGCTGTTCCAGCACTGTCTTCAGCGGCAGGCCGGCATGGTCCACCAGGAACAGCTGGCGCTGGTAATCGCCAAAGTAGTCCCGGAAAGTGAGTGTCTTCTCAATGAGTTCCTGCGGGCTGCCCACCGTCAGCGGGGTCTGCGAGGTGAAGTCCTCCATGGACGGGCCGTGGCCGTAGACGGGGGCGTTGTTGAAATACGGGCGGAACTCGTTCACGGCGTCCTGTGATTTGGGCCGGATGAAGAACTGCCCGCCCAGGCCCACAATGGCCTGCTCCGGCGTGCCGTGGCCATAGTGCGCGTAGCGTTCGCGGTACAGGTTGATCAGCTGCTGGTAGTGCTCCTTGGGCCAGAAGATGTTGTTGGCAAAGAAGCCGTCGCCGTAGTAGGCGGCAATCTCTGCCACCTGGGGGGTGCGGATGCTGCCGTGCCATACAAACGGGGCAACGCCGTCGAGCGGGCGGGGCGTGGCCGTGAAGCCGCGCAGCGGCGTGCGGAACTTGCCCTCCCAGTTCACCACTTCTTCATCCCACAGGCGCCGCAGCAGGGCGTAGTTTTCCACCGTCAGCTCCACGGAATCCTGGTTGTTCTTGCCAAACCAGGGGTACACGGGGGCCGTGTTGCCGCGGCCCAGCACCAGGTCCACGCGACCTTCGGCAAGGTGCTGCAGCGTGGCGAAATCCTCCGCGATCTTCACCGGATCGTTGGTGGTGATCAGCGTGGTGGTGGTGGAAAGGATGATTCTCTCAGTTTGCGCCGCGATGTAGCCGAGAATGGTGGTGGGGGAGCTGGGATAGAACGGCGGGTTGTGGTGCTCGCCCGTGGCAAACACGTCCATGCCGACGTCCTCGGCGTGCTTGGCGATGGTGGTGATGGCCTTCAGACGTTCGTGTTCGGTGGGCGTGCGGCCCGTGGTGGGGTCCATGGTGACGTCCCCGACGCTGAATATTCCGAACTGCATGGTGCGCTCCTTGCTCCGGGCCGGTGGCCAAGATATATGCGTTTGCATCTAATATACCCGGCAACCGTGCAGGACGTGAAAATGTTCCCGGGCGAAACCTGTTGCCGCCCCGCCTGCGTCCAGTTCCCCGGCGGGCGCTAGGATTCTGCCAACCGGTAGTAACGGATCTCACACATTGCGGGGGCAGTTCATGGATTCACCCAAGCTCAGCCAGGCCAGGGCGCAGGCGGGCCCGGCGGCCATGGCCGTGGTGGGATTTTTGGTCCTCGTGGAGTTCACCAGCGGCATCCTGCAGGGCTACTACACGCCGCTGCTGACCGACATTGCCCGCTTCCTCCACATTCGCGACGCCGACGTCAACTGGTTTGAAGCCGCCCAGCTCATGGTCAGCGCCCTGGTGGTGCCCGTGCTGGCGAAGCTGGGCGACATGATTGGCCACCGCCGCGTACTGCTGATCTCCACGGCGCTGACGGCCGCCGCTTCGTGGGGTGTGGCCTTCGCCCCAAACTTCTGGCTTTTCCTAGGTGCGTGGGCGCTGCAGGGCTTTTATGTGGTGTGGCTACCGCTGGAAATCGCCCTCGTCTACAGCCGCTCCCACCGCCAGCCCGACGGCGCCGCACTGACCCGCAAAGCAGCCGGCATCCTCGTGGCCGGCCTGGAATTCGGCGTCATTGTTGGGGCCCTGGCGGGCGGCTTCATTGGCGGCGCCCTGCCCGGACGGTTGTGGCTGACACTCCTCATCCCCGCCATCGCCGTCACCCTGTGCTTCTTTGTGATCCTCCTTTGGGTGCCTGAATCGGCCAGCCGGACGGGCGGGCGGATCGACACCACCGGGCTGGTGCTGCTGTCGACCGGGTTGCTGTTGATTACCGCGGGGCTGACGTTCATGCGCATCAACGGCCCGGGCACCTGGTGGGCGTGGGGCGCGGTGGTGCTTGGCGTTCTGGCGCTGGTGCCGTTCACCCGGTACGAGCTGGGCCACCGGGACCCGCTGGTGGACATTCGGCTGCTGCGCCAGCCCAGCATGTGGCCGGTGCAGCTGACGGCCTTCCTGTTTGGGGTTTCCGTCCTCGGGGCGCAGGCGCCCTTGTCCACATTTGCCCGCACCAACCCGCACGACGTCGGCTATGGGCTGGGTGCCAGTTCGTCCCTGGTGTCCGTGCTGATCGGAGTTTACGTCCTGGGCCTGCTGGTGGGTGCGCTGTTGTTCCCGGCCGTGGCCAAATGGACCACGCCGCGTGTCACCTTGATCGGCGCTGCCCTCCTGGTGGCGTTGGGGTACCTGATGTTCCTGCCGCTGCACGGTTCCATGGTGCAGGTGCTGGTAAACATGGGAATCGCCGGTATTGGCAGCGGCGCCCTGGTGGCGGCCCTGCCCTCTGCCGCCGCGGCGGCGGCGCCGCTGACAAAGACGGGCATGGCCACCGGCCTGACCAATGCCACCAAGACCGTGGGCGGCGCCTTCGCCTCGTGCGTGTTTGGCATTGCCCTGGCCGGATCGGCGCTGGGGTCCCTGACGGCTGGCGCGGGCAGCACGGCGGCCCCTTTGGCAGGCTACATGCTGGTGTGGACGGTGTGCGGAGTCACTGCGCTGGTTGCGGCCACGGCGCTCTATTTTGTGCCGAAACTGGCCTTCGGAGCCACCCTTCCGGCCTGAAAGGGTACTTAGTCCTTCAATTGGAGAATTACCTCACAGACACGCCGGAAGACGGTCTGCGCGGGGGAGGTGCTCGGTTAATCTTTCAAGTGGCGCACATGACCACCGGTCCCCAAGCACGTGGGGAACTTGTCAGTTTCTTGGATTCCCTGGCTGCGCAAACCCTCTGAAAGGCACCTTTGTGAGCAATTTCAACGGGGCACACCGACCCCTTGCAACGATCCCGTTCCCGGTGCGCCCGCACCCCAGCCGGGGCCGTCCAACCGCAAGACCCTCTTCAGCGTCCCGGGCCCCGTTGCAGCCGTGATGGTCCTTGCCCTGGTCGCCGTGTCTGTTTGGGCTATCCCCGCATTCACCCAGTTTGTGGCCAATGGCAAGCCCGGGCCCACGGCGGTCGCGGCATAATCGGAGCAGGGTGCGCCGCCGGCGTTGGGCATGCCGCCGGCAGAATCAAGTCCGGAAGCAACTTCGGCCGGCCAGGAGACAGGGGCCGCTGCGGGCATTCCGGCCGGCGCGGTGGCGCTTCCCGCAGGCTGGATTGCGCTGAACGGGCCCAGCAACGTCCCGGCGGACGGGGATCCGAAGTTCGGGAAGTTTGTGACGGGGGAGTCGTCCTTCCAGCACCTTTCGTCATGGAGCAATGACAACATGTTCGGCATCACCACCGATCCGGAAACGGGGAAGACGATGCAGCAGGTGGCCCAGGGCACTGAAGAGAAGGACGCCGACGGAATTTCCATGGCCTTTGCGTTTTTTGCCGAAACCGACGAGGGCAAGTACGGCAGCGACCCGGCCAAGGTAAAGGCGGCCATTGCGGCCACGCAGGAGAAACTTGCAGCCACCCCCGCAGCCGAACTCCCGAAGTACTTGGTGGGCCACAAATGTGTCTCCGACTTCCAGTCAAGCACCCCGGAAAACCCCGAGTTCCGCCGCGGGATGGCCTGGTGGTGCAATTCAGCTGCAAGATGGCCGCCGGGGATGAGATCCAAGCCGTCAACCCTTTTTTCCGTCACCCCGTGGGGAACCCCGCAACGAATGGGGATCAGCGGCCACAAGAGCTACTGGGATGCGAATCCCGGCACGCTTGAACTGCTCGCCAACTCCTACCGCATCAACAAGTGGAAGCAGCAAGGGCAGCCCCGTCCGGTCCCGGTCAGTCGGCTGCCGCGCGACGGCCGCGGACCTTGGGGATGGCGCCCGTGGTCCAGTCCTGAAACTCCGGAACCCCCGCCGGGCCGGCGGCCGGGACCCCCGCCGGAACCCCGGCCGGGACCCCGCCTGGCAAAGCGGCCGGCTTGTGCACCACCTTGAGTGCCTTCAGCAGCTCGCGGCGTTCCTTGCGCCCCTCCACGAGGCGGTACAGCACCGGGACCAGGACCAGCGTCAGCAGGGTTGAGGAAACCAGGCCGCCCACCACCACCACGGCCAGCGGCTGGGAGATGAACCCGCCGCCGCCCGTCACGCCCAGCGCCATGGGCGTCAGCGCAAATATGGTTGCCAGGGCGGTCATCAGGATGGGGCGCAGGCGCTGGCGGGCGCCGTGCTCAATGGCGTCTGCCACGTTCATGGCGGGCCTGTCGCCGGAAGGGCGCCGGTACTGGTTGATCAGGTCGATCAGCACAATGGCGTTGGTGACCACAATGCCCACCAGCATCAGCATGCCGATCAGCGACGGCAGGCCCAGCGGGATCCGGGTGATGAGCAGCAGCGCAATGGCGCCCGTGGCGGCAAACGGGATGGACACGAGAAGGATCAGCGGCTGCACCAGCGACTTGAACGTCGCCACCATGATGACGTAGACAATAGCGATGGCGGCCAGCATGGCCAGGCCAAGCTGCTTGAATGAATCGGCCTGCTGTGTGGCCGCACCGCCCACGGAGGCAATGGTGCCGGCGGGAAGCTTGGTCGCGTTGAGCCGCTTTTGGACCTCGGCACTGAGCGAGCCCAGCGAGTTGGCTTCCGGCACCACGGACACGGTGGCCGTGCGCTGGCCGTTGGAGGAGGTGATGGTCAGCGGCGTGTCCACCTGCTTTACGGTGGCCACCGCTGAAAGCGGCACCAGGCCCGCGGGGGTGGGAATCTTCGCATCGGCCAGTGCGGCAACGGAGTCAAAGGTGGTGCCCGTGCCTACCTGGACCTTGTAGTCGGTGGTGTCAATGCGCACGGTGCCGGCCGGGATGGGGCTGACAGTGGCGGCCAAAAGTCCCGTGATCTGCGATTCGTCCAGGCCGGCAGCCACTGCCTTTGCGCGGTCCACGCTCACCTGGACCACGGGCTGCGCCGCGGACAGGTTGCTGGAGACGGACTGGGCCCCGGGAACGCCGGTCATGGCCTTGACCAGGGCGTCGGAGGCCTGTTGAAGTTCGACGCCGGTGCTTGCCTTCACCGTGATGTCCACCGAGCTTGAGGTGCCAAAGCCGCCTCCGCTGGCACCGAGGGAAATGCTGCCGGCATCCTTGATGGTGGCGATGGCGGCCCGGACGGTGTCCTGGAGCTTGACCTGGTCTGCGGCAGGGTCCGTGATGACCTGGAAGGAGGCGCTGGACGCCCCGGAGGACAGCAGGGCCGAGAAGCCACCGGAGCTGTTGCCGATGGTGACCTGGACGTCCTGGATGCCGGTGATGCCCTTGAGCTTCGCCTCAACCTTCTTCGCGGCCGCATCGGTCACGGCCAGGCTGGTGCCCGGCGGCATGGCCTGCTTGACGGACATGCTGTTCTGGCCGGTGTCGCCGAGCAGATTGGTGGGCAGCAGCGGCGTCATGGCGAGGGTGGCCCCGAGGATGATGACGCCGGCAATGAGCGTGTAGACGGGGTGCTTCTGGGTCTTGGCGAGGACGGGCAGGTAGCCGCGCTGCAGCCATGAGGACCGCTCCTTGGCCTCCACCACGCGAAGCAGGGCCTGGCCGCCCAAGGGGGCGCCGGCTTCGTCCGTGTGGGAGGTGCCCTTCAGGAACCAGTAGGCGAGCACAGGCACAATGGTCAGCGACACCAGCAGGGAAGCCAGCAGCGCAAAGGTGACGGTGAGCGCGAACGGGCGGAACAGCTCCCCGGCCAGGCTGCCCACGAAGGCAATGGGGAGGAAAACGGCCACCGTGGTCAGGGTGGAGGCTGTAACGGCACCCGCCACCTCGCGGATGGCGGACAGGATGGCTGCCCTCTTGTCCTCCCCGTAGCTCATGTGCCGCTTGATGTTTTCAATGACCACAATGGAGTCGTCCACCACCCGGCCAATGGCGATGGTCAGCGCGCCGAGGGTCAGGATGTTCAGCGAATACCCCGTGGCCCAGAGCCCAATGAAGGTCACCAGCAGGGACAGCGGGATGGAGATGGCGGTGACCAGGGTGGAGCGCGCCGAGAGCAGGAAGATCAAGATCACGACGACGGCGAAGCCCAGTCCCAGCAACCCCTCCTGGGTGAGGTCGCTTATGGACTTTTCAATGAACGGGGCCTGGTCCAGGACGGTGGTGAACTTTGTCTGGTGGCCCAGTGATGCCTCGATTTGCGGCAGCTGGGCGTTGATCTGCTTGGACAGCCCCACGGTGTCCGCGTCCGGTTTTTTCGTGATGGACAGTGCCAGCGTGGCCACGCCGTTGGTGCGGGTGATCGAGGTGGTGGTGTCGTCCGCCAGGGCAACGCTGGCCACCTGGCCGATGGTGGGCGCGGCGGCGGCCTTGCTGCCGGCCAGCGGGAGGGCCTTGATGGTGTCCAGCGAATCAACGGGGCTGCCTGCCTGGACGGGGAGTGTCAGCCCGTCATTGCTCAGGGATCCGACGGGAATTAGTGAGCCGTTGTTCTTCAGTGCCGCAGTGATGGAGCCGGGATTGACGCCCGCGGCGGCCATCTTGGCGGGATCGGGCAGGATGGCGATGTGCTGGGAGTTGGCGCCCGTGACGTCGGCGCTTCGCACGCCGTCGATTTTCATCAGGGCCGGTACTGCCAGCCGCTGCAGGTTGGTGTTGAGGGCGGCGAGGTCCTGGTTTGAGGAGACTGCCAGGAAAACTATGGGGAAGTCAGCGATGGAGCCGGCAATCGGCTGCGGGGTGACGCCGGAGGGCAGTGTGGTGCTGACGGTGGAAATGGCACGGTCAATCTGGTTCCGGGCACGGTCCAGGTTGGTGCCGTAGGTGAAGGCCAAGTTGATCGTGGAGACGCCGCTGCGCGAGGTGGACGTGCTTGATTCCAGGCCCTCGACGGCGTTCAGCGCGGCTTCCAGCGGTGCGCTTACCTGCTTGTCAACCACCTCGGGCGAAGCGCCCGGCATTGCCGAGACCACCGTAATTTGCGGAAATTCGATGGACGGGATGAGCTCCTGCTTGAGGGAGCCGAGGGTGATCACCCCGAAAACCACCGCGAAGATGGTGATGAGTGCAATGAGTGCCCGGTTTCCCAGGGACAGCTGTGCCAAACGAAACATCAATAAACTCCCATTGCGTTATGCCGGTTCCGTCTGGCCCTGCCTGTGTTGCCTTTGGTGCGTGTGGCGGCGTCCGCCCGCCCTACCCCGCCACAGTCTCCAGCTGCAGGGATGCTGCAGTCGAGGCAAGTGTCTTTTCAAAGAGCTCGGCATTCTCGTTGAGCTTGGTGCCGTAGGTTGGCATCATTCCGCGCAGGGAGTCCTGCCATTCGAGCTTGAACTTGCGGGGGAAGCACCGCTGGAGCAGCTGCAGCATGATCGGCACCGCGGTGGAGGCTCCGGGGGAGGCGCCGAGCAGGGCGGAAATGGAACCGTCGGCCGAGGTAATGACTTCGGTGCCGAACTGCAGGATCCCGCCCTTCTTGGCATCCTTTTTGATGATCTGCACGCGCTGGCCGGCCGTGATGAGTTCCCAGTCCTTGCCGTCCGCCTCGGGGAAGTATTCGTGCAGGGCCTCCACCTTGCCGGCGTGCGACTTGGTGACTTCGCTGACCAGGTACTTCACCAGGTCCAGGTTGTCCTTGCCCACGGCCAGCATGGGGATGATGTTCCCGGGCCGGATGGACCCCGGCAGGTCAAGGTAGCTGCCGGTCTTGAGGTACTTGGTGGAAAAGCCGCCGTACGGGCCGAACAGCAGCGAGCGCTTGCCGCCGACGAAGCGGGTGTCCAGGTGGGGAACTGACATGGGCGGGGCGCCAACTGACGCCTGGCCGTAGACCTTGGCGCTGTGCTGGGACGCCAGTTCTTCATCCGTGCACCGGAAGAACTGGCCGGAGACGGGAAAGCCGCCAAAGCCCTTGCCCTCGGGGATGCCCGATTTCTGCAGCAGGTGCAGCGCCCCGCCGCCGCCTCCGATGAAGACAAACTTGGCCTTGATCTGCCCGTGTTCGCCGGAGGCCGGGTGCTTGGTGGAAATGTCCCACTGGCCGCCGCTGGTGCGCTGGACATCCGTGACGGAGGTGTTGTAGTTGACCTCCACGCCGCTTTCGCCCATGTAAGCGATGAGCTCGCGGGTGAGCGCACCAAAGTCGACGTCGGTGCCCTCGGCCGCACGGGTTGCCGTCGCCACGTCACGGGGGTCGCGGCCCTTCATGACCAGCGGCGCCCACTCGGCAATCTGTGCGGGGTCCTCGGAGTATTCCATGGAGGCAAACAGCGGGTTGTTGCTCAGCGCGGCGTGCCGGGCCTTGAGGAACTTCCTGTGCGCCTCGCCCAGCACGAAGCTCATGTGCGGGACGGTGTTGATGAAGCCTTTGGGGGAGCCGACCATGTTGTTGTCGACCATGTGCGCCCAGAATTGGCGCGAGAGCTGGAACTGTTCGTTGATGTTCAGCGCCTTTGCCGGGTCAACGGTGCCGTCTTTTGCCATCGGCGAATAGTTGAGCTCGCAGAGGGCGGAGTGGCCGGTGCCGGCGTTGTTCCACGGGCTGGAGGACTCAAGGCCCGGCTTGTCGAGCTGTTCAAACAGCACGATGTTCCAGGTGGGTTCGAGTTGCTTGAGCATTGCACCCAAAGTGGCGCTCATGATGCCGCCTCCGATGAGGACAACGTCAGCGTCTTTGGTGGTGGAAATGAAAGTCACAGTCAACTCCGGGTAGAGGCTCTTCCTAGCGGTAGAAGCCTATCGCGGCGGGGGCGCGATGCTTAAATCACGTCTGGTGGGTCACATCACGCCCTAGCCGCCCGCGCCAGGCGTCAGCGTGACGTGGTTGAAGACCTCGTTGAGGACGGGGCTGAGAGGATAGCTGGCCACCTTGTCGGAGAGGGCGATGGCGGAGATGGGCAGGGCAATGGGGATGGCGGGCAGTGTGGCGGCAATCTGCTTGTTGATGGCGTCATAGGCGGCAACCCGGTCCGGCCCGTTGGGCATGCTGCGGGCGCGGGTGATTTTCGAAACCAGCTGCGGGTCCTCGAGCCCCAGCCCGGCGTTGGCCGAGCCGAACAGCGGGCCCACAAAGTTGTCCGGGTCCGCGTAGCTGCCGTTCCAGCCCATCAGGCTCAGCGCCTGCCCGTCCTGTTTGGTCACGGCCTGGACGTAGCCGTCATTCCAGGCAATGGGCACTGGCTTGATGTTCAGCCCGATGGCCGTCAGCTCACGCGCAATTTCGGCGTACACCTTTTCGGGCGTGGGGAGGTAGGGGCGCGACGCATTGGTGGGGTAGAAGAATTTCAGCTCCTGCCCCTTGTAGCTGGAGGAGGCCAGCAGCGCCTTGGCCTTGACTGGATCGTACGGGATGCCCTGGACCGAGTTGTTGAAACCGCTGAGCTTGGGCGGGATGAACTGCGCCGTGGCGGTGGTGCCGGCAATGAAGAACTTGTCCACCAGGGTTGACTTGTCAATGCCCGCCGCAATGGCTTCACGGACCTTGAGGTCCGACAGGACGGGAATGGACTGGTTGAGGGCCACGTACATGACGGAGAACGGGTCGCGCTGCAGCACCTGCTTGCCGCTCTTGATGAGCTTGTCAAAGTTGCCGGGCGTGACCGGGTCGAAGCCGTCCAGGGTGCCGTCGGCGAGGGCGGCCAGGCGCGCTTCGGGCTGGTCGTAGGTAATGAACTTCAGCGTGGTGATTTGGCCCTTGGTGCCCCAATAGCCGGGGTAGGCCGTCATTGTCACGACGCCGTTGGCTGAGGAGGTGAATTCGAACGGGCCCGTGCCCACGGGGTGGAGGGCGTACTTGGAGACCTTGTTGCCGCCCATGGTCTCGTTGAGGGTGTTGGCGGTGCCCTGCTGAAGTGCCTTGGGGGAGGAGATGGCGAAGGCGGGAACGGTCAGGGCCTGCAGGAAGCCGGTCAGGCGCATTTTCAGCCCCACAGTGACTTCCAGGGTGCTGTCCACCGTGCAGCGGTCGTACAGGGAGTTTGCGGCGTTGTCGGAGAATTCACGGAACACCTGCTTGAAGGTGGCCGAGGACCCGTCCCCGCGCGTTGCGGCCGGCATGGTGTACCAGCGGTTGAAGTTGGCGCACACGGCTGCCGCGTCAAACGGCGTACCGTCCTGGAACGTGACACCCTTGCGCAGCTTGAATGTGTAGCCGAGCCCGCTGCCGAGTTCGGTCCACGACGTCGCCAGGCTGGGGGCGGGCGCGCCCGTCACCGGGTCAATGGTGACCAGGCCTTCGAGCACCTGCCGTGTCACGCGGTACGACTCCGTGTCGGAGACCAGTGCCGGGTCAAAGCCGGAAGGGTCCGCCCCCGTGCCGAAGCTGAAGGTGACTGGCGCTGGGGCCGCGGTGGCCGGCGTCGTGCTGGTCGGGTCGGGGCCCGGCGCCCCAGTGCACCCCGTGGCGGCCAGAAGCACGACGGCGGCAATCACGGCAGCGCGGCGGCTTGCCTTGCGTCGGGGACCGGCTGGGGTGGGCACGTTGTGGTTCTCCTTGCGGGGATGAATTCCATCAGCCCCTCATCTTAGTGGCACTTTCCCCGCAACGCCCGGGAGGCGCGGTGGGTGCGCTGGCAGCGGGCGGTCACAAGCTGCATCGCGGCCGGGTAGTATGGTGCAGGTCTTTCAAGGTGTTCATTCCTTGGCGGACGCACCGCGCGCGAGTGGTGGAATTGGTAGACACGCAGGTTTTAGGTACCTGTGCCTTCGGGCGTAGGGGTTCAAGTCCCCTCTTGCGCACTCTTTGGACCGGGCTTCGGGGCTGCGGCCTCCACCGTCCTAGGCCTTGTTCTAGGGCTTGTCGATGCCCAGGTCCCGTCGCAACTTCGCCACATGGCCGGTGGCGCGGACGTTGTATTGCGCCACAGCAACCTTGCCCGCGCCGTCCACCACAATCGTGGAACGGATCAGCCCCTGGTAGGTCCTGCCGTAGTTCTTTTTCTCCCCCCATGCCGCGTAGGCTTCGGCCACGGCGTGGTCCTCGTCGGCCAGCAGCGGGAACGGGAGATCCTGTGCCGCCGCGAACCTGGCCAGCTTTGCAACGGGGTCGGGGGAGATTCCCACCACCTGGTACCCGGCCGATTTCAGCGACGCCAGGTTGTCGCGGAAATCGCAGGCCTGCTGGGTGCAGGCGGGCGTGGAGGCGGCCGGGTAAAAGTAGACCACCACTTTGTTTCCGGCGAAGTCCTTCAGCGAGGTGCTCCCGCCTGCGGCGTTGGGAAGGGTGAAGTTGGGGGCGGTATCGCCGGGGACAAGACGGTCACTCACGTCGGAACTCCTTGCGGGCGCCGCCGTGCGGCGCCAAATGGTGGTGTTTGTTCCAGCCTAGGCCAGAATCCACGGGGGCGTGGTCACGGAATAAAGGGGCAGCTAATGGCCAGTTGGGCCGATTCGAGGCAATAAAAAAACCGCTACAACACCGGTTGTTGCCAGTGTTGGAGCGGCTTTTCTCTGTGCACCCCTCGGGACTTGAACCCGAAACCCATTGATTAAGAGTCAATTGCTCTGCCAATTGAGCTAGAGGTGCATCTTGGCGCTGCAGTTAACCACCCCGGTTTGTGTCCGTTGTGTTCCCCGCAACGACATGAAACATTACATGGTTTTTGCATGAGTGTGAAATCGAAAGTGGCGTTTGCGGTGCAGATCACACCTGCGGCCGCGAAAAGCCCCGGAATCACGTGGGTTTTGGCGGCAAAATTGGTCCGCGGGACGGCTGCGCGGCGGCAGGCGCGCGGATTCTGTGGCCTGCGTCGCATTCCGGTCATAGACTGGCGAACATGAGCGTCGAGACCAATTCACCAGACAGGGCGTCAGTGGACAAGGCATCAGCACTTGTCCGCAACGCCGACGGCAGCCCGGACATCAAGCCACGCAGCCGCGTGGTGACCGACGGCATCCACGCCTCGCCTGCACGGGGCATGTTCCGTGCCCTGGGCATGGGCGACGACGACTTTTCCAAGCCGCAGATTGGCGTGGCCAGTTCCTGGAACGAAATAACCCCCTGCAACCTGTCCCTGAACCGGCTGGCACAGGGCTCCAAGGAAGGCGTGTTCGCAGCGGGCGGCTACCCCATGCAGTTCGGCACCATCTCCGTCTCCGACGGCATTTCCATGGGCCACGAGGGCATGCACTTTTCCCTGGTTTCGCGTGAAGTCATCGCCGACTCCGTTGAAACGGTCATGATGGCCGAACGCCTGGACGGCTCCGTGCTGCTGGCGGGCTGTGACAAGTCGCTGCCCGGCATGCTCATGGCGGCCGCCCGGCTGAACCTGGCCAGCGTCTTCCTTTATGCAGGCTCCATCATGCCCGGATTTGCCAAGCTCGAGGACGGCACGGAGAAGGAAGTCACGCTCATCGACGCCTTCGAAGCCGTTGGTGCGTGCGCAGCCGGCAAGATGAGCATGAAGGACCTCGATTCCATTGAGCGGGCCATCTGCCCCGGCGAAGGTGCCTGCGGCGGCATGTACACCGCCAACACCATGGCCTGCATCGGGGAGGCGCTGGGCATGTCGCTTCCCGGTTCGGCCGCCCCGCCAAGCGCCGACCGCCGCCGGGACATGTTTGCCCGCCAGTCCGGGGAGGCGGTGGTCAATCTGTTGCGCCTGGGCATCCGCGCCCGGGACATCATGACGAAGAAGGCTTTTGAGAACGCCATCGCCGTCACCATGGCCTTCGGCGGCTCCACCAACGCGGTGCTGCACCTGCTCGCCATTGCCCGCGAGGCCAAGGTTGACCTGACATTGCACGACTTCAACCGCATCGGTGACACTATCCCGCACCTGGGCGACCTCAAGCCGTTTGGCCGGTATGTCATGTTCGACGTCGACAAGATCGGCGGGGTGCCCGTCATCATGAAGGCATTGCTCGACGCCGGCCTTCTCCACGGCGACTGCCTCACCGTCACGGGCAGGACGGTTGCCGAAAACCTGGCGGACATCAATCCGCCGGATCCCGACGGGAAGGTGTTGCGCGCCCTGGACAACCCGATCCACAAGACAGGCGGCATCACCATCCTGCATGGCTCCATGGCCCCCGAAGGCGCCGTCGTGAAGAGTGCGGGCTTCGATCTGGATGTCTTTGAAGGCACCGCCAGGGTGTTTGAGCGTGAGCAGGGTGCCCTGGACGCCCTCGACAACGGCGAAATCCACGCCGGCGACGTCGTCGTCATCCGTTATGAGGGTCCCAAGGGCGGGCCTGGCATGCGCGAGATGCTTGCCATCACCGGCGCCATCAAGGGGGCCGGCCTCGGCAAGGACGTGCTGCTGCTCACCGACGGGCGCTTCTCCGGCGGCACCACGGGGCTGTGCATCGGCCACGTCGCCCCGGAGGCCGTGGACGGCGGCCCCATTGCATTCGTGCGGGACGGGGACGTGATCCGCGTGGACATCGCCGCACGCACCTTTGACCTGCTGGTGGATGACGCTGAACTGGCCGGGCGCCGGGAGGGCTGGGCACCGCTTCCGCCCAAGTTCACCTCCGGTGTGCTGGCCAAGTATGCGAAGCTGGTCAACAGCGCTTCGACGGGAGCTTATTGCGGCTAATCCAGATTGTTACAGGCGCCCCGGCCCTGCTTGGATATGCTCGCAGGGAAACCATTGCACCTGGGGGCAACTATGCGCAGTACACCGACACGGCTCGAGCGGCATCTGAAATGGGCGGTGCCGCTTGCCGCAGCACCTCTGATCTATCTGGGGGCAATGTTCGCCGCGTGGTTGCTGGTGCAGGGTGCGGGCAGTGGGAACCAGGGGATCTGGCGGCCTTTGGCGGAGTTGGCACTTTATTTGGTGGCCATTGCCGGCCCTCTTGCCGCACTGGTGCGTGCAGCCATCAACGGTCACCGCGCCTTCCGCCACTGGCGCCGGGAAAACGGCCATTTCACCAAGTCGGAAGCCGTGGTGGCGCAACGGCATGACAGTTCCGCCCGGTCCTGGGCGCAAGCGCGTCATCTGCGCTCATGTCTCCTGCGGGGGGAAGCGCCACAGGCCGTCCAGGTGTGGGATGTCGTGGCGAACCCCGGCGAAGTCTTTTTCATGGATGTTCCTGCCGACTATGCACGTCACTACGGCATGGACGTCACTTTCACCCAAACCTCAGGGATTTATTTCGGCAGGCCGGCCTTTGTCCTGGTCGGACTGGGCCTCACTGCCATGTCGAACGCAGCAAAGCGGAACGCCGCCAACAGGCAGGCGGCCGTCCAGTGGCGCGAACGGCAGCCTTGCAGGCTGGTTGTGGGCAACCAGCGCCTTCTGTGCCAGGTGGGCGGGCAGTGGCTGAGTTTTTATTTCTCCGCCGTGACGGCCGTATATCCGGAAATAGATAACTGGTCCCTGATCACCCAGTACGGTTCCACCTCGCCCCTGATGCTAAGCGGAGAGCATGTGCCCTCGGCGGCCTTGTTCACAGTTCTTGCCACGCACGGCGTGGAGGCAGTGTCTGCCCATCCCAGCCTGCAAAGACTGGGTGCCGGCAACCCGGGCAAACCCGGCTCGACGGAAGGAGGGAACGGCATTGACCACAGAGTGGACCATGCGTCCACATTGTGAGATGACGGCGCGGGCTGTTTGACACCCCGGAGCGGAAAACGGGAGACTACAGGTATGCAACTGAACCTCGTAGTCGTCATTAGCTAGCGCGTGACGCAAAGTGGCCGCACCAGGCCATGACCCTCTAACTAACAAGTGAAGAGAACGTCGCAGCACGTGCAAACCCCTCGATGAGAGCCTTCCGGCTGAGGGGTTTTTTTGTTTCCACCACCAGCGGCAACTCGCAAGAGCGCGTCAACAACCCTTAAACGCCACCCCGGAGAAGTACCCAAGAGCATGAGTTTCCCAAAGGATGAACCGATGAGTAAAGGATCGCCCGCCAGCCCCGCGTTGCTGGCAACCAAGTCCCACGGACACGGCGGCCACGCAGGCGGGAGCTCCGGCGCCGTCAGCCCGGCCGCCCAAACCGCCGTCGTAGGCCCCAACAACGTAGTTGCGCCGGTGCAGATGACCGGCTCCGAGGCGCTGGTCCGTTCACTTGAGGAACTTGGCGTCAAGGACGTCTTCGGGCTTCCCGGCGGGGCCATCCTCCCCACCTACGACCCGCTCATGGCCTCATCCCTGAACCATGTGCTGGTCCGCCACGAACAGGGCGCCGGCCACGCTGCCCAGGGCTACGCGATGGTCACCGGCGAGGTGGGCGTTTGCATTGTGACGTCCGGCCCGGGCGCCACCAACCTGGTCACGCCCATCATGGACGCCCATATGGATTCCGTTCCCATGGTGGCCATCACCGGCCAGGTGTCCAGCAGCGTCATCGGCACCGATGCGTTCCAGGAAGCCGACATTGTGGGCATCACCATGCCCGTCACCAAGCACTCCTACCTGGTCACCAACGCCCAGGACGTCCCGCGGGTGCTGGCCGAGGCCTTCCACCTCGCCTCCACCGGCCGGCCCGGACCCGTGCTGGTGGACGTGTCCAAGGACGCCCAGCAGGGACTCATGACGTTCTCCTGGCCCCCCACCATCGACCTGCCCGGCTACCGTCCGGTGTTCCGCGGCCACTCCAAGCAGCTGCGCGAGGCCGCCCGCCTCATCAGGGAAGCCAAGAAGCCCGTCTTGTACGTTGGCGGCGGCGTCATCAAGGCGAACGCCTCCCAGGAACTCCTGGAACTGGCCGAGTTCACGGGCATTCCCGTGGCCACCACCCTCATGGCCCGGGGAGCCTTCCCCGATTCCCACACCCTGCACGTGGGCATGCCCGGCATGCACGGCTCGGTGTCCGCCGTGACCGCACTGCAGCAGTCGGATTTGCTCATCACCCTCGGCGCCCGCTTTGACGACCGCGTCACCGGCGTGCTCAAGAGCTTCGCACCGCATGCCAAAGTCATCCACGCCGACATCGACCCCGCGGAAATCTCCAAGAACCGCACGGCCGACGTTCCGATCGTGGGCTCGCTGAAGGAGATCATCCCCGACCTCACTGCAGCCGTGAAGGTAGAGTTTGACGCCGGTGGCGCGCCGGACATCAGCGACTGGTGGGCGTTCCTGGGCAACCTGCGCGACACCTACCCGCTGGGCTGGACGGAACCCGAGGACGGACTCATGTCCCCCCAGCGCGTCATCTCCCGGATCGGCGCCCTGACCGGTCCGGAGGGCGTGTATGTGGCCGGCGTGGGCCAGCACCAGATGTGGGCTGCGCAGTTCGTCAAATATGAGCGCCCGCGTTCCTGGCTCAACTCCGGAGGGGCCGGCACCATGGGCTACTCCGTCCCTGCCGCCATGGGGGCCAAGGTGGGCAACCCGGACCGCGTGGTGTGGGCCATCGACGGCGACGGCTGCTTCCAGATGACAAACCAGGAGCTGGCCACCTGCCGGATCAACAACATTCCGATCAAGGTGGCCGTCATCAACAACTCTTCCCTGGGCATGGTCCGCCAGTGGCAGACACTTTTCTACGACAGCCGCTATTCCAACACCGACCTCAACACCGGCCATGACAGCATGCGCGTCCCGGACTTCGTCAAGCTCGCCGATGCCTACGACTGCGTGGGACTGCGCTGCGAACGTGTCGAGGACATCGACGCCACCATTGAGGCCGCCCTGGCCATCAACGACCGCCCCGTGGTCATTGACTTTGTGGTCAGCCCCGACTCCATGGTGTGGCCGATGGTGCCTTCGGGCGTCAGCAACGACCAAATCCAAGTGGCACGCAACATGACACCCGTCTGGCAAGAGGAGGACTAGAGATGACACGGCACACCCTTTCCGTCCTGGTGGAAGACAAGCCCGGCGTCCTGACGCGCGTGGCCAGCATGTTTGCCCGCCGCGCCTTCAACATCAACTCCCTGGCAGTGGGCCCCACGGAGGTCACCGGCGTCTCCCGGATGACCGTGGTGGTTGACGCCGACGGCGAGCTGATTGAACAAGTCACCAAACAGCTGAATAAACTGGTCAACGTCATCAAGATCGTTGAACTTGTTTCAGATAATTCCGTGCAACGGGACCACATCCTGGTCAAGGTACGTGCGGATGCCGCCACGAGGCTGCAGGTCACCCAAGCCGCAGACCTTTTCCGTGCTTCGGTGGTTGACGTGTCCACAGACTCGTTGACCATTGAGGCCACCGGCCACCCGGACAAGCTCACGGCACTGCTCAACGTGCTGGAGCCCTTCGGCATCCGAGAAATCGTGCAATCCGGCACCCTGGCCATTGGGCGGGGATCCCGTTCCATGAGCGACCGGGCACTTCGCGCTTCCTAAGTGCGACCGCGGCCACAACAGCCGCACCTGTTTAGAAGACCAGCAGTACACACCCATTATTCAAGGAGTTTCACAGTGACCGACATGTTCTACGACGACGATGCAGACCTGTCCATCATCCAAGGTCGCAAGGTCGCCGTCATCGGCTACGGCAGCCAGGGGCACGCACACGCATTGAGCCTGCGCGATTCCGGCGTTGACGTTCGCGTCGGCTTGAAGGAAGGCTCCAAGTCCCGCGCCAAGGCGGAAGCCGAAGGCCTGCGCGTGCTCAGCGTTGCCGACGCCGTCAAGGAAGCCGACCTGATCATGGTCCTGACCCCGGACCAGGTCCAGCGCTTCGTGTACGCCGAGGAAATCGCCCCCAACCTCAACGCCGGCGACGCACTCTTCTTCGGCCATGGCTTCAACATCCGCTACGGCTACATCCAGCCGCCGGCCGACGTCGACGTCGCCCTCGTGGCACCCAAGGGCCCGGGCCACATTGTCCGCCGCGAATTCGAGGCAGGCCGCGGCGTGCCGGACCTGATCGCCGTCGAGCAGAACCCCTCCGGCAAGGCCAGGGAGCTGGCCCTTTCCTACGCCAAGGGCATCGGCGGCACCCGTGCCGGCGTCATCGAAACCACTTTCACCGAAGAGACCGAAACGGACCTGTTCGGCGAGCAGGCCGTTCTTTGCGGCGGTGCCTCGCAGCTGGTGCAGTATGGTTTCGAGACCCTGACCGAGGCCGGCTACAAGCCTGAGGTTGCCTACTTCGAGGTGCTGCACGAGCTCAAGCTCATCGTTGACCTCATGGTCGAGGGCGGCATCGCCAAGCAGCGCTGGAGCGTTTCCGACACGGCCGAATACGGCGACTACGTCTCCGGCCCCCGCGTCATCACCCCCGACGTGAAGGAAAACATGAAGGCCGTCCTGGCCGACATCCAGAACGGTGCTTTCGCCAAGCGCTTCATTGACGACCAGGACGCCGGCGCCCCGGAATTCAAGGCCCTGCGCAAGAAGGGTGAGGACCACCCCATCGAGGCCACCGGGCGCGAACTGCGCAAGCTGTTCTCCTGGATCAAGTCCGACGACGACTACACCGAAGGTTCCGTCGCCCGCTAGGCCCCGGCCGTGTGATGCGCGTCGCTTGCGTCGCCGTCCCGGCTGATTGTTACGGCAAGGAAGCCGGGCTCCCATAAACTGGAGTCCGGCTTTTTTGTTGCAACGCCAACGAAAAAGCCATTCACCAAAATCCCCACCAGAACATCAACGAGAGCTAAAGAGGTCATAGGTGAGCGCCACCAAGCCAGTTGTACTCCTCGCAGAGGAACTTTCACCCGCAACAGTTGAGGCGCTGGGCCCCGACTTTGAAATCCGCCAGACGGACGGCTCCGACCGCTCCCAGCTGCTCTCTGCCATCGTCGATGCCGACGCGATCCTGATCCGCTCGGCCACGCAGGTCGACGCCGAGGCCATCGCGGCTGCGAAGAACCTGAAGGTCATTGCACGTGCCGGCGTGGGGCTGGACAACGTGGACATCAAGGCAGCAACGCAGGCCGGCGTCATGGTGGTCAACGCGCCGACGTCGAACATTGTCTCCGCAGCTGAACTGACCATCGGGCACATCCTGTCCCTGGCCCGCCACATCCCGGCCGCCAGCACCGCCCTGAAGAACGGCGAGTGGAAGCGCTCCAAGTACACAGGCACCGAACTGCTGGAAAAGAAG
The DNA here is from genome assembly GCF_025548615.1 of Arthrobacter sp. A2-55. Lineage (NCBI taxonomy): Bacteria > Bacillati > Actinomycetota > Actinomycetes > Micrococcales > Micrococcaceae > Arthrobacter > Arthrobacter sp. A2-55. The sequence goes on from NZ_JAJLOZ010000041.1 coordinate 21,806, forward strand.
CTGGGCATCATCGGCCTGGGCCGCATCGGCGCCCTGATCACCGAACGGGCCAAGGCCTTCGGCATGGAAATAGTCGCCTACGACCCCTACGTCACCTCCGCCCGCGCCGCCAGCCTGGGCGTGCAGCTGCTCTCGCTGGATGAGCTGCTGGAACAGTCCGACTTCATCACCATCCACATGCCGCGCACGCCGGAAACCGTCGGGATGATCAGCACCGAAGCGTTCGCGAAGATGAAAAAGAGTGCCTACGTCATCAACGTGGCCCGCGGCGGCCTCATCGATGAAACGGCCCTGAACATTGCCCTGCGCGACGGCGAAATTGCCGGCGCCGGGATTGACGTGTTCGTCAAGGAGCCGGCCACCGACGTCGACTTCCTGTCCCTGGACAACGTCATTGCCACCCCGCACCTGGGCGCATCCACTGGCGAGGCCCAGGAAAAGGCCGGCGTCTCCGTGGCCAAGTCCGTCCGCCTGGCGCTGGCCGGCGAGCTGGTCCCCGACGCCGTCAACGTGGCTGGCGGCGTGATCGCCTCCGATGTCCGCCCGGGCATCCCCCTGATCGAGAAGCTGGGCCGCATCTTCACCGCCCTGACCCACGCCTCGGTGACGCAGATCGACGTCGAGGTGGCCGGCGAGATTGCCGCCCTGGACGTCAAGGCGCTGGAACTCTCCGCGCTGAAGGGCGTCTTCAAGGACGTGGTCTCCGAGCAGGTTTCCTACGTCAACGCGCCCATCCTGGCTGAACAGCGCGGCATCAAGACGAACCTGATCACCACGCTGGAATCCGCCGACTACCGCAACGTGCTGACCATCCGCGGCGCGCTGTCCGACGACTCGCAGATCTCCGTCGCCGGGACGCTGACAGGTCCGAAGCAGATCCAGAAGATCGTCGGCGTCAACGGCTATGAGCTGGAAATCCCCATGAGCGACCACCTGCTGGTCATCTCCTACGCGGACCGCCCCGGCGTGGTGGGCACGCTGGGCCGCCTGCTGGGCGAAAACAATGTCAACATTGCCGGCATGCAGGTGGCCCGCCACAGCGAGGGCGGCCAGGCCCTGGCCCTCATCACCGTGGACAGCTCCGTGCCGCAGGGCCTGCTGGAGTCCATCAAGACCGAGATCGGCGCCACCGTGGCCCGCGAGGTGGACCTGGAGGACTGACCTTCCGCAACATCCGACGGCGGCGTTCCCACTGAGGCGGGGACGCCGCCGTCGTTTTTGTTAGGAAGCGGCGAATCACCACTGTTCACGGTAAATTCGTAGGGTGACATCATCTGAACCGGCCAAGACGCCTTACTACCTGACCACCGCCATTACGTACCCGAACGGTGTTCCGCACATCGGGCATGCCTACGAGTACATCGCCACGGACGCCATGGCACGCTTCAAGCGCCTGGACGGGTATGACGTCATGTTCCTGACCGGCACGGATGAGCACGGCATGAAGATTGCCCAGGCAGCCGAAAAGGAAGGCATCACGCCCAAGGAACTGGTGGACCGCAACGCCGCCGTGTACAAGGAGGCCCACGCGGCACTTGGCATCAGCTACGACAGGTTCATCCGCACCACCGATGCGGACCACCTGGCAGCGTCGCAGGCCATCTGGAAGAAGATGGAGGACGCCGGTGACATTTACCTGGGCAAGTACGAGGGCTGGTATTCCGTCCGCGACGAGGCCTACTACGGCGACGACGAGACCGAACTCCGCGAGGACGGCAAGCGCTACTCCAAGGTCACCGACACGGAACTGACCTGGACGGAAGAGGAAAGCTACTTTTTCCGCCTGTCCAACTACCAGGAAAAGCTGTTGGCGCTCTACGAGGAACAGCCCGAATTCGGCGCGCCGCGGACCCGCTTCAACGAGGTCATCAGCTTCGTCAAGGGCGGCCTGGATGACCTCTCCGTTAGCCGCACCACCTTCGACTGGGGTGTCCCGGTCCCCGGCAACGACAAACACGTCATGTATGTGTGGGTTGACGCCCTCACCAACTACCTCACGGGCGTGGGCTACCCCGACGTTGACTCGGAAGCCTTCCAGAAGTTCTGGCCCGCGGACGTGCACATCATCGGCAAGGACATCTCCCGCTTCCACGCCGTGTATTGGCCGGCATTTTTGATGTCCGCCGGGATCGAGCTGCCCAAGCGGGTCATGATCCACGGTTTCCTCCACAACAACGGCGTGAAGATGTCCAAGTCCCTCGGCAACGTGGTGGCCCCGGCCGACTGGGTGGCCCAGTACGGCCTGGACCAGGTGCGCTTCTTCCTGCTGCGCGAGGTCCCCTTCGGTGCGGACGGCTCCTACAACCACGACGCCGTCGTGGGCCGGATGAACTCCGACCTGGCCAACAACCTGGGCAACCTGGCCCAGCGTTCGCTGTCCATGGTGGCGAAGAACTGCGCGGGTGTTGTGCCCGTACCCGGGGAGCTGACAGCCGCGGACGAGTCGATTCTGGCCGCGGCCGGGGCGCTCCTGGACCACGCCCGGCAGGCCTACCAGGCGCAGGACTTCCACGGTTCGCTGGAGAAAATTTGGCACGTCCTGGGCGACACCAACGCCTACTTTGCCGAGCAGGCCCCGTGGGTGCTGCGCAAGACGGACGTGCCCCGCATGGAGACCGTGCTGTATGTGACCCTTGAGGTGCTGCGCATTGTGTCCATCCTGGTCCAGCCGGTCATGCCTGACTCCGCCGCGAAGCTCCTGGACGTGTTGGGGCAGGGCACGTCGCCGGACGACGCCGTCCGCCAGTTCGCCGCCGTCGGGACGCCCCTGGCCCCCGGCACCGTCCTTCCCGCCCCGACGCCGATCTTCCCCAAGTACGAGGAACCCGCCGAGGCGTAGGCGCGTCCCGCCACTTTCGAAAAATGCCGCCGTTCCCGCATTTTGCCGCAGTTCTACCTGCGGCAAAATGCGGGAGCTGCGGCAATTTTGCGTTCGGAGGATCATTTTTGCCGGAGCCCCGCCTCGCGCAGGAGGGCGGGGAACCGTTCTCGGTCCAACATTTCAGCCCACGTCCAGCGGACAAATCCCACGCCTTGGGCGCGGATTTGGTCCTCCCGCGCCTTCTCCGCCAGCACCCGGTCCTGAATCGATGCTCCGCCTCCCCAATCGGCGCGGAGATACTTTCCCTTCCCGTCGAATTCACCCACGAGCGCATGTTCCTCGAACCAAAAGTCCACTTTTGCCTCTCGGCCGTCGCGGAGGGCAAACGGCTTTTGGAGGATTGGTGCCGGGAATCCCAGCTGGAACATTTTTGCGCGGCTGATCGATTCGCCCGCCGAGCCGGACAGGGCCGACGCGAAGTTGACCACGGCAAGAGTCCGATCGCGGGCGGCCCTGCTCTTGAAACTTCCCGCGGCAGACTTCAGCTCCTCCACGGCGAGCGCCGGACCCTGCGGGCCGTCGGTGAACCACCGCGGTTCACCCGGGGGCGGCGGGGAGCCGGCGGCCGCAAATTGGTTGACAGCATCGCGGGCCTCCGGAATCCTCAGCGCGGAGTCGCAGACCGCCACGGCGTAGGGGAAGGACAGCTCCTTGATCAATGCCAGCGTGGTCGTCAGCTTGTCGGTGAGCAGAAACGGGCCGCACTGCACCATGCTGCCGGTCAGCGATCCGAAGTGGCGAATCACCCCGTTGTTGCTGCGGCCGCTGGTGGCGGTTTCCGTCACCACATGCAGCTTTGACGGCACTCCGACGATCCACAAGCCCCACAGTCGGGCCGCCGTCGCATGGCAAAATACCGGCTGCCGCGGTGCCAGGGCCTGGAATGCGGCAGCCTGCAGGCCGTACCGCTGGGCCGGGCTTGAACCGTTCCAGTCCGCGGATTTCGCATAGACGCCGCGGCGGATACGCACCAGCTCACCCCTGTTCGTGCGCTGGGCGAGCTTCCGGGAATCTTGTCCCACGAGCCGCAAATCCGCCGGCAGGATCAGGCGTGACGTGTTCATGCCTCCCAGCGTGCCATCACGTGAACTGCCAGGTAAGGGGCAAATTGGCTTCTGTGGATAACCTGCCAGCGTCCGGAAGCAGGCGGCCATGGTGTCCTGATCCGGTGACCCACGTGAAATGCCGCCGTTCCCGCATTTTGCCGCAGGTAGACAGGCGGCAAAATGCGGGAACGGCGGCAAATTCCGTCCGGGCGGACCGGATCAGTCCATGGCGAGGCCCTCAACGGGGGACAGCCTGGCCGCGCGGTGGGCGGGCACCACGGAGGCGAGCAGTCCGGCCGCGGCGGCCACGGCCACCACAAGCAGCACCTGGGCCCACGGCACCACGGCCACCACTGTGGTGAAACCGCCCAAGGCGGACTGGGCGCCGAGCCAGCCATACAGCACGCCCAGTGCCGAGCCGATGACGGCTGCCACCCCTGCAATGAGGACAGCCTCCAGCGCAAGCATCCCGCGCAACTGGCCGCGGGTCAGGCCCAGTGCCCGCAGCAGCGAGTTCTCCCGCGTCCGCTCCAGCACCGAAAGCGACAGGGTGTTCGCCACGCCGATCAACGCAATGACGATCGCCACGGCCAGCAGGCCCGTCACCACCAGCAGCAGCGTGTTGATGACCTGGTTGAACATGACCTTTTGCAGCACCGCACCGTCAACCTGGTTTTCATCAACATGCAGCGCCGACGCCAGCTCGGTGCGCAGCGTCGACAAGGCGTTTGCGTCCAGGGCTGGATTGACCTTGATCCACAGCTGTTCCGCGGTCCGGGACAGAACGGGGCTGCCGGCCGTTGCCGCCGGGAAGGAATCCAGTGTCACCAGCGGGGGAAATTCCCGCGTGGTGGCGACCCGCACGGAAAGCTGCGTGGCCTTGCCGGCATCAACCAGCGACGCCGTCCCCGCCTTCGCTGCTTGACTTCCCTTGGGCAGCACCACAGTGCCGGGAGCCGGGCGGTTCCCCGAGTTGCCGAGCAGGCGCGCCGCGTCGGAGGAGGCAATGCCGTAGGCTGCCAGCTCCTGGCCGCCTGCCGTCACCGTCCCCACGGGCACCAGGCGGGCAACGGCCGAAACTCCCGGCAGTGCTGCAGCCTTGGCCAGTTCAGCATCCGTAAACGCAGGGGCCCCGGGCACCGCCATGGCTGTCAGGTCCACGGGGAAGTGGTTGGACAGCTGTGATTCAAATGCCTGCCGCGCTGTGGTCGCGCCTGTCATCATCATGGTCACCAGGGTGACACCGATCAGCAGTGCCGAGGCCGTGGCGGTGGTCCGGCGCGGATTCCGCACGGCGTTTGCCTTGGCCATGGTGCCCGGGACCCCGGCGGGGCGGGCAAGATGCCCCGTCAGGGCCACCAGCCGCGGGACAAAAAGCGATGCCGCCAGGATGATCCCCACGAACGACGCAGCCCCCGACGGGACCGCCAGCAGCAGCGAGGCCTTGAGCCCGCCGGCAACCAGTCCCACGCCGCCCGCCAGGATGAGCGCGATGCCCAGCCCCAGCCGGATGCGCCCCGCGGCATTGTGCATTGAGGCGTCGTCGGCCGGGCGAAGGGCTGCGAGCGGTGCCACGCGGGTGGCTGAACGTGCCGGCACAAGGGCGGCCACCACGGTCAGCAGTGTGCCAACCACCAGCCCGGCAATGATGGACGACGCCGGCACCCCCAGGGTCGCGAACGCATAGTCGGGATTTTGGCGCAGCAGGCCAACGACGGCGGCCATGGTCCCCACTGCGGCGAGCACGCCCAGCACCGAGGCCACCAGCCCGACGACGGCGGCCTCGAGAATGACCGACCAGCGCACCTGCTTCCTGCTGGCGCCAACACAGCGCAGCAGTGCCAGCTCACGGGTTCGCTGGGCCACCAGCACCGAGAAGGTGTTGGAGACGACCAGCCCGGAGACCAGCAGTGCGACGGCGGCGAAGGCGAGGAGAACGATCGTGAGGTGGTCCGAGCCGCCCGTGAAGGACTTGACGGTGTTGGTGGTCAGCTGCTGTGGGGTGGCCACCTGGCCGGCCGGCAGCTTGAGCGCTGATTCGAGTGCCGTGGCGGCCGCGGCAACGTTGGTGCCCGGTGCCAGCTTGACGGCGATCGTTGCATAGCCGGCCACCGGGCCGGACACGGCGTCAACGGTGGAAGCCGCGGCGGCAAGCTGGGCCAGGCCTGAGAGCTGGGGGTCGGCGGATGCCGCCATGATCCCCGTGACGGTGGCCTTGACTGATGGCGGCGCGGCGGTCGGCGCGGCGATCGGCGCGGCGCCCTGGGTGCCTGAACCGCCTTCGGCCTTTGCGCCGCCCCCTTGCGGGGATGCTGCGGAATTTCCCAGCAGCGAGACGGTGCTGCCGACAGCCAGGTGCCGGGCAGCCGCCGTCTTGGCGTCGACGGCCACCTGGCCGGCCGCCGTCGGCCATGAACCGCTCACCAGCGCCAGGGGCTCCAGCGCTGCCGAGGACGGGGTGTTGCGCAGGGTGGCGGCCACGGTGGCGTTGCCGGCCGAAACGGCCACCATTTCCCGGCGGAGGGGGTAGCTGGCTGCGATGCCCGGGGTCCGGGCGGCCGCGGCGGCTGACTCCGCGGTCAACGCGACGGAGTTGGTGGGGGAGGCCACGAGGTCGGCCTTGGCATAGGACTGGCCCAGGCTGGCAGTCAGCGAGGCCTGGGCGGAGGCGTTGACCATGAGGGTGGCGGAGAGGAAGGCGACGGCGAGCAGCACGGCCAGGGTGATGGCAATGAAGCGGCGCGAGTGGTTCCTGAGCTGGCTGAGGGCAACGTGCAGCATGTGCTCAGGCCCCCAGGGAGGCGAGCGAAGCAAGCACTGACTCGGCGGTGGGGCTGTCCAGCTCGCCCACCAGTTCGCCGTCGTTCATTAACACCACGCGGTCGGCGTAGGAGGCGGCCACCGGGTCGTGCGTGACCATGATGATGCTCTGTCCCATCTCGCGGGAAGAGCGGCGGAGCATGCCCAGCACCTCGGCGCCGGAGCGGGAATCGAGGTTGCCGGTGGGCTCGTCGCCGAAGATGACGTCGGGACGGGTCAGGAGTGCGCGGGCCACGGCGACGCGCTGCTGCTGGCCGCCGGAGAGCTCGTGCGGCTTGTGCTTCAGCCTGTCGACCAGGCCCAGCGTGGTGGTGACAAAGGCGAACCATTCCGCGTCCACCTTGCCCCCGGCCAGTGCCACGGGCAGGGTGATGTTGGCTTCCGCGGTGAGTGTGGGGACCAGGTTGAAGGCCTGGAACACGAAGCCGATCCGGTCCCGCCGCAGTTGGGTCAGCGCCTTGTCGTTGAGGGCGGTCAGCTCCGTGTCGCCCAGGTGGATGGTGCCTCCCGTGACGGAATCGAGCCCGGCCAGGCAGTGCATCAGGGTGGACTTGCCCGAACCGGAGGGGCCCATAATGGCGGTGAACTGGCCGGCGGGGAAGTCCAGGTCCACGCCCTTCAGCGCAGCCACCTCCGTGTCGCCCCTGCCATACGTCTTGCGCAGTCCGCGGGCCTGGACAGCAAGGGTACGCTGGTTTTTCTCAGTGATGATGGTCATGGCCCCAGCCTATTTGCGGCCGGGGCCGCCGCGGATCGGAGCACGGGAGGATATGCGCCGGGTTTTCGACGCCGGGGCCTCCTACCACGGGATGACCCGCCACGCCCCTCGAACCGGCACTTAACGTGGATGTTCCGCGCAAACATCCACGTTAAATGCCCGTTCGGCGAGAGGGCAGCCGTCAGCCGGGGGAGACGATCCCTGTCTCATACGCCAGGACAACCACCTGAACGCGGTCGCGGGCGTTCAACTTGGCCAGGATGTGGCCCACATGCGTCTTGACGGTGGCCTCGGAAACGAACAGCTGTGCCGCAATTTCCGGGTTGGAGAGGCCATTGGCGATCAGCACAAAAACCTCGTGCTCGCGCGCCGTCAGTGACGCCACGGCCGCCGCATTGGCGTCGCTGGCCGGGCTCGGGGCGGAGAGCATGGGCGCCACGTGGTCCAGCAGCCGGCGCGTGGTGGACGGGGCAATGACCGCGTCCCCGGCAAACACTGTGCGGATGGCGCCAAGCAGTTCCTCGGGCGGGGCATCCTTGAGGAGGAACCCGCTGGCCCCGGCCTGGATCGCCGACAGGGCATATTCGTCGAGGTCAAAGGTGGTCAGCACCACGATCTTCAGCTCCGACAGCCACGATCCCGCCGGCGCGCCCTTGATCCGTTCCATGAGCCGGCGGGTGGTCTCAATCCCGTCCATGCCCGGCATGCGCACGTCCATGAGCACCACGTCGGCAGCCACGGCAGCCAGCCCGGCCAGGGCCTCGATCCCATTGCCGGCCTCCACCACCACGGCCAGATCGGGCTGCGAGTTGATCAACATGCCGAAGCCGGAGCGGACCAACTGCTGGTCGTCCACCAAGGCCACACGGATGGGAACGGATGTCATTCAGGCCTCCGAATAGGGGATGAGTGCGGCGATGCCGAAGCCGCCGCCGGCGAGCGGTTTGGCGGTCAGGGTTCCATCGTAGAGCTTGACGCGTTCGGCCATGCCGCGCAGGCCGTTCCCGCCAGACGCCCCAACCGCAGCAGGGCCGGGAGGCGGGCCGGCTGCCGCCGGGGACGGCTGGGAGCCGCGGCCGGGCGCGGGGGAGGGTGCGCCGTCGTGCCTGGAAACGGTGTCAGCGAACGACGCCGTTGCCCCCCTTCCGTTGTCCCGCACCGACACTTCCAGGCCCCGTGCGGTCCAGTTCAGCAATACGTCGGCCCGGGCGTTGGGCCCGGCGTGCTTGATGACATTGGTCAGGCCCTCCTGCACCATGCGATAGGCCGTGAGTTCCGCCCCCGGGGGGAGGGCGCGCCGGGCGGTGCCGGTGACGGTGTAGGAGACGGGCAGGCCCGTGGCGCGGATGCCGAGGAGGAGCTCGTCCAGGTCCGGCAGGCCCGGCAGGGGGCGCATGGGGGCGTCGGTGCCGCCGCGCAGCACGCCCAGCAGGCGGCGCATTTCCTGCAGCGAGGTGCGGCCCGTTTCGGCGATGGTGGCCAGCGTGGCCGGGGCCACCTCGGGATTCGCGGCCGCCGCGTACCGTGCGCCGTCGGCCTGGGCAATGATGACCGAGAGGGAGTGTGCCACGATGTCGTGCATTTCGCGGGCGATGTGGGCGCGTTCGTCGCTGGCCGCCAGCTCGCGTTCCTGCTGGGCTTCGATTTCCAGCCGGTGCGCCCTGTCCTCCAGGGCCTGTTCGCGCAGCCGTTTGGTCCGGGTCAGGTCCCCGGCCGTCCAGCTGAACAGCACCAGCACCCACACCGTCAGCACCAGCACCATCCCGTAGGGGAGCGCGGCCACGGAGCTTGAGGTGAGGTTGACGAAGAAGCGGGTGACCATCATGACGGCGCCCAGCAGTGCCAGCACCAGCCCCCCGAGGGACGCCCAGCGGGGGCCAAACGCCGCCAAGGCGTACACGATGACCGGGACGGCCACGTCGGCCGGCATCGGGTGGACGGACAGGCCCCACTGCAGGATGGCGGCGGCCGCAATGATCGCACCGGCCATGGCGGTGCGCGTGCGGCGCCAGGCCAGGGGAAACACCAGCAGCACGGAGAACAGGGCGCCGCCGAGCCTGTCGGATCCCGTCGAGCCGGCCAGGACCCCAAACGGCGCCACCACCAGCAGGAGCACGCCCATGAGGACAAAGTCCACGGCAAAGCGGTGCTGCCGGAACCAGTCGTAGACGGAAGTCATGATCACTGGACCAACTCTAGGCCGGATCGGCGCGGGGGCGCGTCCTGCCACGGGTGGAGATTCCGCCCCGCGGAGTGTCTCAAACTGTGAGATCAGCTGCCCATCATGTGGATGATTTCGCTAGGGTTGGGGCATGAGCGCATCGATTGACATTGCAGTAATCGCCGGTGACGGCATCGGCCCCGAAGTAACGGCGGAGGCCGTCAAGGTCCTGAAAGAGGCCACGGCCTCCGACGGCGTTGAGCTGAAGATCACGGACTACGAGCTGGGCGCCGCGCACTGGCTGGCCACCGGGGAAACCCTCACCGATGCCACCATTGACGCCCTGCGCGGCCATGACGCCATCCTCTTTGGCGCGGTGGGGGCAGCCCCCGGCGACACCAGCATCCCCTCCGGGCTGATCGAGCGCGAACTGCTGCTCAAGCTGCGGTTTAGCCTGGACCATTTCGTAAACCTCCGCCCGTCCCGCCTGTACCGCGGCGTGGCGTCACCGCTCGCGAACCCCGGCGCCATCGATTTCGTGGTGGTCCGAGAAGGAACCGAGGGCCCGTACGTGGGCAACGGCGGCGTGCTGCGCAAGGGCACTCCGCAGGAGATTGCCACGGAGGTGTCGGTCAACACGGCGTTCGGCGTGGAGCGCGTGGTGCGGGACGGCTTCCGCCGGGCCAATGAGCGCCCGCGCAAGAAGCTCACCTACGTGCACAAACACAATGTCCTGGTGCACGCCGGGCACCTGTGGAAGCGCACCGTGGAGGCCGTGGCGTCCGAATTCCCCGACGTTGCCGTGGACTACCTGCATGTGGACGCGGCCACGATCTTCCTGGTCACCGACCCGGCACGCTTTGACGTCATTGTCACGGACAACCTCTTTGGCGACATCATTACCGACCTTGCCGCCGCCGTCACGGGCGGGATCGGCCTGGCAGCCTCCGGCAACATCAACATGGACCGCACCGCGCCGTCCATGTTTGAACCGGTCCACGGCTCCGCGCCGGACATTGCCGGCCAGCAGAAAGCTGATCCGACGGCGGCCATCCTGTCGGCTGCGCTCCTGCTCGAACACCTTGGCCACGGGGCCGCGGCTGCCCGCATTGAAGCGGCCGTCGCCGCCGACATTGCGGGCCGCAACCCGGCGTCACCCCGCCCGACCAGCGCGATAGGCGACGCCATAGCGGCAGCCCTCTGACCGGCGTCGTGCCTGTCAGGGGAGCCGGGCTGTGCAGGAGTACGCTTAACCAATAGAGTGAGTGCACCGTAACTGAAATCCCCGGTGCATGAACACAATTCACGGCACGGATTTTCGGCACCAATCTCCGCCCAGGCTGGCACAAGCAATGAGGCGAAAACCATGTGGAGGAAGCATGACACAGACAGCAAATGGGCTGGCATTCACCCGGCGGCCCAACACGAATCCGAAGAGTGACGCCGAGCGGGCAGCCATTTTGGCCAACCCCGGCTTTGGCGACTACTTCACGGACCACACCGCTGTTGTGGACTTCACGATTGACGCGAACGGGCAGGGCGGCTGGGGCAATGCGCGCATTGAGCCCTATGGCCCCATCGCCATGGACCCCGCCGCCGCGGTGCTGCACTACGGCCAGGAAATCTTTGAGGGCCTGAAGGCGTACCGCCACGCAGACGGCTCCGTATGGAGCTTCCGCCCCGAAGCCAATGCGGCCCGCTTCAACACCTCCGCCCGCCGCCTGGCGCTGCCCGAACTGCCCGAAGAGGTCTTCATCGAGTCGCTGCGCCAGCTGGTCGCCGCCGACCAGGCCTGGGTTCCGTCCGGCGACGGCGAGGCCCTGTACCTGCGCCCGTTCATGATCGCCACCGAGGCGTTCCTGGGCGTCCGCCCGGCCCGCGAGGTGTCGTACCGGGTCATCGCCTCCCCGGCAGGCAACTACTTTGGCGGCGAGCTCAAGCCCGTCTCCATCTGGCTCTCCACCAGCTATGCGCGTGCGGGCGAGGGCGGCACGGGCGAGGCCAAGTGCGGCGGCAACTACGCAGCCTCGCTGGCCGCGCAGATGGAGGCCGAGGCCCAGGGCTGCAAGCAGGTCCTGTTCCTTGACCCGTTCAACGACAACGCCATCGAAGAGCTCGGCGGCATGAACATCTTCTTCGTGTTCAAGGACGGCCGGCTGGTCACGCCCGCACTCAACGGCCACATCCTCCACGGCATCACGCGGTCCTCGGTCATGCAGCTGGCAGCCGACCGCGGAATGAAGGTGGAGGAACGCAAGATCACCATCGACGAATGGCGAACCGGTGTGGCCTCGGGGGAGATCACCGAGGCGTTCGCGTGTGGCACGGCCGCCGTCATCACGCCCATCGGCGAGCTGAAGACGGCCGAGGGCACCATCGCATCGCCCGGTTCCGGCGCCGGCGAGGTCACCATGGCCATCCGCGAGCAGCTCCTGGGCATCCAGACCGGTGCCGTGGAAGACCTGCACGGCTGGCTCACCCGCCTGGTGTAGTTCGCTTTCTGACGTCCAACCCAGTGGGTGCACTGAATCCGGCTGAAAGGCTGGTTTCAGTGCACCTGCTGCGTTAATCCCTGTCAGAGATCGGAATCCGCGTACCCGGCGAGGGTAGGCGGCCTGGCTCCCGCTGTGCCGGCATGCCGCAGCTGTCTCCGAAATCCCGTGTCGGGCATACTCGGAATTCCTTGATTTATGCTGAGAATTTGCAGTACGTTTCTAGAAGTCGCTTCCTGCCACGCCGTGGATTTCAGCCATTGCGACGGAATCGTTTGTTGGGGGTACCCATGCGCATGGGCGGAGCGTCGACGTTTAATATTGTTGCAGGTCTGGTCGCGGCGTTCGCGCTGGTGCTGGGTGGTTTGGCTCCAGCGGGTGCAGCGCCGGAATCTGTGGCTTCGCCGGTAACTGCCGCGACCAGTCTCGTCGCTCTTCCCACCGTCGCCCGGCCGGCATCCATGACAGCAGTGGGACCGGACATCACCGCCGGTCTGAACGCGACAACCCTGGCGGAAACACCGGACGGCAACACTGCCTATGTTGTGCTCAACACTGATGCCAAGGCCATTGCCGTTATTGACCTGAACACGGGGCAGCGCGTCTCCACGATTGCCATGACCGTGTACATCCAGGGTCTCAAGGCTTCACCCGACGGAAGCAGGATCTACTTTACGAGTCCCAGCCTGCGGGGCGTCGGCATCATTTCCACGGCCACCAACTCGGTCACAGGCATCATCGATCTCGGCGTCACAGGCAACTTCATCGTGGCGCCTTCCCCCGACGGGCAAGTGCTTTTGGCTTTGGACGGGTTCCTGCGCGTGATCCATGTCATCGACGCCAACACGCTGGTACAACGATCGATGATTTCCTTGGCCTCTGAAAACGAAGTCGACGGGGTGTGGGTAAGCCCGGACAGCAGCCAAGCGTACGTTGGGGTGGGAAACGACGACTTTGCTTTAAGGCATCGCGTCTTCACAGTCAAAGTCCTGGACTTGGCGACGGCGCAGCTGGTTCGCACCATCCCGACCTGCAACTATATTAGGGACCTGGTCTTCGCAGCGGGTCTCCACAAGGTCTACATCGGTTGCGAGCAATATCGCGTTACGGTGGCTGACATGGTGACGGGAAGTGTGCTGCAGGACCTTCCCGTGGACTTCAAGGTGAGATTTCTTGCGCTGGCAGCAGGTGGCAGCAAGGTATTGGCTGCGGGAAACGAAGACCCCGGTGTCACTGAAATTGACGTCGCGACGGACACGGTTTCGGTGGGCGTGTCGATTCCCGGCTTGATTTTTGGCTTGGCCGCAGCCAGGCAGGGGAGCCAGGCATACGTGTTGCAGGACGGTAAAACCGGACAATCCGTGTTATCCGTTTTGACCGTCACCAATTCCAAACCGAGTGTCACCACTGACAGGGTTTTTGGTGCCGACCGCTATGAGACGGCAGTTGAGGTCGCGAAAGTGCATTATCCGTGGACGAATACGGTCTACATAGCCTCCGGCGAGCAATTCGCGGATGCATTGTCGGCGGCGCCTGCTGCGGCCCATGAAGGGGCAGCCTTGCTGCTGACGAAGACCAACGTCCTTCCCGATGTGGTGAGGAATGCCATTACGAACCTGAATACCACCAAGATTGTCGTGGTGGGTGGCACTGGCGCGGTATCCGCGTCCGTCTTTGCCCAATTGAAAGCAATGGTGCCCAATACGATCCGACGAAGTGGCGCGGACCGTTATGCGACCTCCAGGGCGGTCATAGCGGGTGCCTTCACCTACGCCTACTACGTCTATGTGGCCACGGGCGAGGACTATCCGGATGCTCTTTCCGCAGGGGCTGTGGCTGCCCAAAACGGTGCACCGGTGCTCCTGGTGCGTGGCAACGCGCAAACACTGGACTCCCAAACCAAGGCCCTCCTGGTAAGGATGCAAACAAACAACACTCCGATAATTGGCGGGACGGGCGTGGTCTCCAGGGGCATTGAGAACGCACTTGCGGCCTCTCTGCTCGGCCCGGAGCGTGTGGCCGGGGCAGACAGATTCGCCACCAACCGGGCGGTCAACCGGCGGTTTGCCTACGGCGAACGCACGTTTTATGTCTCCGGATATGCCTTTCCCGACGCCTTGGCCATAGCATCCGTGGCCTCGGCCCGAACGGGGATCGTTTACCTGGTTCACAGCACCTGCATACCGGCGGGGGACCTCCAGGACATCGCAGGCACACCGGCCGCGACCCGAATAACCCTGATTGGCGGGCCTGCCGTGGTAGGCAATGATGTTGCCTTCGGCAAGGCCTGCTAATCTTCTCATCGCTGTCCGGCACACGGCTGTTAATGCGCGACGACGCCGCCCGGCTTGCGCTGCAGGCCGGGCGGTTTCGCTGGGCTTTCGTCCATGTCGGGATTGTTACATTGCAGCCTTCCCCATAACAATTCCGCGTCGAATCCGCCGCTTTTTGGGCGTTCCCAACCTGGAGCCGCGGGAATCCGCCGATCCACCCGCCGGGCCGGATGTCACGGGCTGTGACCACCCCTTCCGCACCCTTCCTTAGGGTCTTTTTTTGCACTAGCTTTTGTGTCATCCTCTCCTGCCACAACGCGGATTTCAGGGGTCTGGGATGGATTCGGAGGTAGAAATGAAAAGTAGCCGAGTGGTCATGGCCAAGGCGCTCGCGGGTGCGGCTGTGTTGGGGGCGCTCTCTTTGTCCGGCGTGGCTTCGGCCGCGGCGGGGCCGGCTTCGGCCGCGGCCCGGGGACTGCTGCCGGGGGCCGGGCCGGAAATTTCCGTGGGGGCCGGCGTGTCCACCATGGTGACGGTGCCGGACGGTTCCCGCGCCTACGTTGCCGATGCGGATGCGCCAACCGTCACGCCTACGACCTCGCCACGGGCAGCGTGGTGGCCGTTGTGCAACTGCCGGGGCAGGCCGTTGGATTGGCGCGAAGCCGCGATGGCGCCCGCATCTACGTGAGCACGTCAAGCGGTTCTGGCGGCAACTATTTCGTCACGGTCTCGACGTCGACAAACACTATTGCGTCCAAGGTCAAGCTGGACGACGTGGCTTACACCTTGGCTGAAACAGCCGACGGCACGTCAATTCTTGCGTTGGGCCAAAGTTCAGCAAAGAACCTGTACGTGGTTGATGCGACCACCGGTGCGCTCGCCAAGACCATTTCCATCGCCCAGCTGGATGGTTCACTGGAGGCCTTGTCGGTTTCGACCAGTTCGGGGGATTCCTACACGTACATCAGCCGTGCCGCAATGACCAGTGCCACTGCTTCCACCTCTGATGTCCTGGTTGTGGACCCGGGCACTCAGAGCATTGTGCGCACCCTTAAACTGTGTGGTGCGGTCGGCGCGATTGCCTTCTCCAGGGACGGGGCGACAGGCTACTTCGGCTGCGGAGACGGACACCTTGCCGTGCTCCCAAGCTCCACCGGAGCAGTCTTGAAGACCATCGATGTCGGGTTTCAGGTGAGCTATGCACAACTGACGGCGGGCGGCACCCGCCTGGTCGTGGCAGGGAACATGCACCGGGAGTTGGCGGAAATTGATACTTCCACGCTGCAGATTGTTTCGACTTTTACCTCCACCGGTTCGGTCAATGCATTGTCGGCGCCCGACGTGGGGGAGCGGGTTTGGTACCTGCGCGGCAACCAGGACCACACCATGGTCTTGGCGTCCCTGGATACGGGGGCTGCAGGCACCGTCGGGAAGAGCCCCACGCCCACTGCGGGAACCGCGGTGACAACCCCGGCCGCCGAACCGACCCAGCAGGCCCTGCCCGTTGTCGCCTCGACCAGCGCGCCAGCCGTCGGCCCGGAACGAGAAGGGCTGGCAGCCACGGGACCCGCGCCGCTGGCGCCCATCGTAGCCAGCGGATTGGCGCTCCTTCTCGTCGGAGGCATTGCCCTGCGTTTCCGCAAGCAGACGTAGCCAAATTCCGGCTGGGCACAACTGCTGCCCGGTGACTGTAACATAGATCACTTCGCCGGAAACTACCTGTGCATGGCGGCGTTTGGCTGTCTGAAGCATTCAAATGATGCAACAGGAGGAAGAACCATGTTGAAGCGATCTATTGCGGCAGCGGGCGCGGCACTTTTCCTGGCCGGGGGACTCGTGACGATGCTCCCCGCCACCGCCCAGGCCAGTTCAAACCAGGACAATCCCCTTGAAGGCACCGACCCCGCAGCCACAGGCTGCGGGGTCGGTGCCTACGTGGTGAAGGCGTGGGACATGCGCAATGCCGTCTACCACGAGGTCCAGGGCCTGGCCCAACTGGTTTATTCGCCGTCGTGCGGGACAAATTGGGTCAATGTGTACGGATTCACTCCCGGCAACACCTACACCGTCGTGCTCACCAGCAGCGTCCAGCACCGACAGGCCTGGGCTGCCGCAGTTGGGGCCGGAGAAGACGAAGCCACCCCGCAGTCCTATACGCCGGGCAGCACCTGTGTGGACGTGTTGTGGAGGATACAAAATACATCCACCCGTTTCGTGGAAGGTGAAAGTACCACCCGGGTGTGCTGACGTCCCCCGAAGCGGAATTTTGAAGCGGTGCCACCAACCGCTTGACGGCCACGAAACAGGACTACGGACGGAGGGATCCGGTGTCACTATCTCAGCAGGACAGCTTTTTGGCTTTGCATGAGGGATTCAAGCCGCGGGTACTCGGCTACGTCAGGCGCCGGATTTCCTCCAATGCGACGGCCGAGGAAATTGCTGCCGATGTATTCCGCATTGCCTGGCAAAAGCGGGAGGCTGTTCCCGATCCGTCGATTGGCTGGCTGCTCAAAGTGGCCCGCAACTTGATTGGCAATGAGTACCGCAGCCGGGCCCGCGCCTCACAGCTGCAGGATAGGCTCCGGGACAGCGAGCGGCTGAGGTCCCAGGGTTTGGCTGATGACGGCACCCGGGCCGTGATCGCGGCCACGCTGGGACGGCTCAGGGACAAGGACCGGGAAATATTGCTGTTGGTGTATTGGGAAGACTTGACGATGTCCGAGGTTGCCGAGGTGCTCTCGTGCAAGGAGGCCGCCGCACGGGTTCGGCTGCACAGGGCCCGGAAATCCTTTGAACAGGCGCTGCCCCAACAGTTGCGGCCCACCGGAAAGGACTGAAATGGACCCCATCGAATCGATGCTTCGGAGCATCAACCCCGTTCCGGATGAGCCTGCAGGAGCCGACTGGGCCCGGCAGCCACTTGGTGTGGACATGCCTGAAGTATTCACGCCACATTCAGGACGCCAAGACTCCAGGCATGGCTACAGACGTCGCGCCCGGGCCCTGTCCACCGTGCGCGCCATGGCCATAGGCGTGGCGGCCGTCATGCTCATTGTGGCGGCCGGATTCCTCGGTGCGCTGGGCCGGGGCCCCGAGAATCCAGCACCT
>NZ_JAJLOZ010000042.1:0-38827 GCF_025548615.1 Arthrobacter sp. A2-55
CCGGGCCGCCTACTTTGAATCACATGACAAAACCGCAAAAAGTCCCTGGCAAACCGTCCGACAACAAACACCCCCGCCCGTTTGGCCTGAGCAGGATGTCAACGGCCGTCGTGAGAAACAAGCCGCTGGCGATCGTGGCCGCAAGCTGCACCTTGGCCCTCCTGGGCGGCGGGATCGCTGCCGCCTCGATCATTCCCTTCAACCAGCAACAGGTCGGCGCCCAGACCGAAAATGGGCAGCAGATCTCCTCGAACCAGGTCATCAAGCCCATCGGCGACCGGCTCATGACTCCGTTCGGCAAGATCATGGGTTCCACCGTCAGCCCCGACGGCCGCTACCTGGTGGGGACCAGCGCCGACCGTTCCGTCGACCTGCAGGTTTTCGACCTCAAGACGTACCAGCCCGTCGCCGCCGCAGGCACCCTCGCGGCGGCGTCGTTCGCGACGGCGGCGGGCAGCGCAGGCTACCCGGCCATCGCCTACCAGCACCTGACCGACGGCACGGTGGGCCAGGAAGGTCCGGTCTTCTCGCCCGACGGCAAGTTCCTCTATTCACCCGTCGCCACCGGGATCGTCCGCTACCCCTTCAATGCAGACGGATCGCTTGGCGCAGGCACGAAGATCGGCATCCCGACCGTGGGCGGCGCGAAGGCGCTGACCGCCGGCATGGCGTTCTCGCCCGACGGCGCCACGCTGTACGCCGCCGTCAATGGCCAAAACTCCGTCGTCGCCATCGACCCGGTTGCGGGCACCATCAAAGCGACCTTCGCCACGGGGATCGCGCCCCGCCAGCTCAAGTTCGCCGGCGGCAAGCTGTACGTCTCCAACGAAGGCGGCCGCCAGGCCGTTGCCGGGGACGCGACGATGGGCTCCTATGGCTCGCAGGTTCCCGCCGACACCTACCTTGGCACCTCCACGACCGGCACACTCAGCGTCATAGACACGGTGAATGCCTCGGCTCCAGTCGCTTCCATCGACGTCCAGCTCCACCCCACTGCGCTGTACCTTGACGGCCCCACGCTGTACGTGGCGAACACCAACAGCGACACCGTTTCCGTTGTGGACACCGCCTCCGGCAAGGTGGTCCAGACCATCGCAACCCAGCCGTGGGCTTCGTCGCAGGTGGGTTATGAACCCACAGCCATCACGATGCAGGGGGACCACCTGCTGGTCTCGCTGGGACGCGCGAACGCTGTCGCCGTCTACAAGGTCAACAGGACCGAGCCGAAGGACCCTGCCAGCTACATCGGCCTGCTGCCGACGGACTACTTCCCCGGGAACGTGGCGGCCGTGAACGGCCAGATCGTGGTCACGAACATGCGCGGCATTGATGCCCGCGGCCCGGAGCTGAGCTTCAACAAGGGACCGGGCACCACGGTTGCGACCGGCCACGGCACCCACTCCACCACGGCGTCCCTGACCAAGTTCACCCTGCCCTCGGACGGCCAGATCCAGCAGTACACCGAGACGGTTTTCAAGCAGAACGGCTGGAATGGCAGTGCCGTGAAGGAAGCGACGGCCGCAGCCGCCGCCAAGATACCGGCCGTGGCCGTGCCGAAGCGGATTGGGGACCCTTCCACGATCAAGCACGTGTTCCTGATCGTCAAGGAAAACCGCACCTACGACCAGGTCTACGGCGACATGAAGCAGGGCAACGGCGATGCCTCGCTGGCCCAGTTTGGTGCAAAGGTCACCCCGAACCAGCATGCCCTGGCCAGCCAGTTTGGCCTCTACGACAACACCTACGACATCGGCACGAACTCGGCCGAGGGCCACAACTGGATGATGCAGGGCGACAACCCCGCGTACACAGAGACCAGTGCGGGGGAGTACACGCGCTCCTATGACACGGAGGAGGACGTGCTGGGCCACCAGCGCTCCGGATTCCTCTGGACGGCCATCCAGTCCGCGGGCAAGACTGCACGGAACTACGGCGAGTTCCTGTACGGCGAGGGCAAGCCCGCCGGCGCAACCTGGCAACAGTATTACTGCGCGGCGTCGAGCACCATGGCTGGCGGCGACCCGGCCCAACTTTTCACCCCGGCACTCCAGCTGCACGCCAGCTCGACCATTCCCTCGCTCAACGCGATCTCCGACCCGAACGCGGCCCCGTTCGACACCTCGGTGCCTGACATCTACCGCTACGCAACCTGGAAGCAGGACTTCGAGAAAAACGGCCCGAAGAACTTCCAGATGACATGGCTTTCCAGCGACCACACGGGCGGCACGGCGGGCCCGTCAGCCCAGGTTGCCGACAACGACCTCGCCGTGGGCAAGATCGTCGACGAAATCTCGCATTCCCCGTACTGGAAGGACTCGGCGATCTTCATTGCCGAGGACGACAGCCAGGACGGCGCCGACCACGTTGACGGCCACCGGGCACCCGTCCAGGTCATCAGCCCGTACGCGGTGCACGGCAAGACGGTCAGCACGTTCTACTCGCAGATCAACATGGTCCGGACCATCGAGCAGATCCTCGGTGCGCAGCCGCTCAACCAGAAAGTGGCCGCGGCAACCCCGATGTTTGACGCCTTCACCAACAAGGCCGAGCTGACGCCTTACACGGCGGTGCCGAACCAGGTTCCGCTGACCGAGGGCGTCAAGACGGCTCCGGCCTGCGGCAATGACACGCTGGGCCAGACGGGCGCTGCGGCCGCCGCGGTCAACGCCGCCGCGGCCGACGCGGTGGCCGTTCCGCCCTCGATGCAGGCGATTGCCGGGGAATGGGACAGCTGGTCCACGAAGCAGCACCTGACCGGCAACGGCGCGAAGGAAGACTCCGCGAACCCGTACCTGTTCAACCGCTGGACCTGGTACCAGGCACACCGCTGGCAGAGCCCGTACCCGGGCGACACCGAAATTTATGGGCCGGACAACGTGCCGGGCGTCCCCGCAGGCTCCACCGGACACGCGGACGGCTGACCGTCCGGCGGCGGCACCTGCCAACCTGAAAACGGTGAAGGCCACCTCCCCGGAGGTGGCCTTCACCGCTTGTCCCGGCGCTGACTACATCCTCAATCGCCCTGTGGCGGGGCCGGGGCGTGGTGATTGACGGTTTCTGCCGCGTTTAGTCCTCCGCCGTTCCCACCTTGGACAGGATGGCCGCCAGGGCCGCGCGCACGCCGGTGCTCAAAGTGGGTTCGATCGCCGGGGCGAACCGCGGGGAGTGATTCCCGAACACCGGTCCGCCGTCTGCCAGCTGCTCGGCGGGACAGCCGCCAAACCGCCAGTACACGGAGGGAACGGCTATGGCGTCGGCGAGGGTGCCGAAGTCCTCGCTCCCCATCGTCGGTGGCAGCTCGGTGACCGAGTCGCTGCCCAAGGCCTCCCTGAACCGGCGGATGAGCAGGGCCGTTTCTGCCGGGTCGTTGTAACAGCGCGGAAAGGCGGAAAGTTCGGTAATTTCCGGCGCCGGCGCAGCGGTGGCTGCTGCCTCGGCGAGAATGATCCGCCTGATGCCGGCCAGGACCTTCTCCCGGACGTCCGGGGTGAACGTGCGCACGTTGACTGTGAACTCGGCTGAGGCGGGGATGATGTTTTCCTTCAGGCCCGCATGGAAGGTGCCGACGGTGACGACGGCCGAATCCAGCGGGTGCGTTTCCCGCGACACCAGCGTCTGGAGCCTGACCACCATGTGGGCGCCGAGCACTATCGGGTCAACGGAATCCTGGGGCTGGGAACCGTGGGCCTGGACGCCGCGGACCACCACCTTCCAGGAGTCAGCCATTGCCATGGCATGGCCGCTGCAGACGCTGACAGTGCCGCTCGCGCCAGGCATGACATGCTGACCGAAGACAATTTCTGGCTTGGGGGCCTTCTCCCAAAGCCCGTCCTCCACCATGGCGCGGGCCCCGGCAGCTGTTTCCTCGCCCGGCTGGAAGATGAACACGACGGTGCCGGCCCAGGCATCCTTCGCCCCCGCCAGCAGCGCCGCGGCCGTCAACGCGGCCGTGATGTGTGTGTCGTGCCCGCGGCCGTGCATCACGGTGGCCGTGCTGGCGTAGGGCAGGCCTGTCTCCTCCCGGATGGGCAGGCCGTCCGTGCCGGCGCGGAATGCGACGACTGGCCCGTCCCCATTGCTCAGAATGCCAACCACTCCGGTGCCCCCGCAGCGGAAGTTTTCCAGGCCCAGCTCTGTGAGCCTGCCGGCGATCAAGTCTGCTGTTTTGTGTTCCTGCATGGAGAGTTCCGGGTTGGCATGCAACGTTCGGTAAAGCTGGTGCATCTGGTGGGACTCTTGCTCACCTAGCTCCAACCGGGTGGGCGGAATGGCGGATCGCGGGGTTGGCATGGTGTTCCCTCCTGATGTCGAGCACCAGGCTAGGTTGCCAGCGACCCCAAGTGCAAGCGGCTATGCGTGCGTGGCAGGTTCCGCTGCGCACTCAAGCGGGAATGCCTTCTTCGCCAGTTCGACGACGGTGCGCAGCGCCAGCGAGGGATTCGTGTCCCGCCAGGCGAGCGCGATGGGCAGCACGCCAGTGGCCTCGGCAAGAGGGCGGTACGTCACGCCGTCGACCTGGATGTGGGTGGAGGAGCCCACCACGATGGAAACCCCCACATCCGCCCCCACCAAGGCCAGCATGCTGTACGGGTCCGGGGCTTCCTGGGCAATGTGGGGCACGAAGCCCGCGGCCGTGCAGAGTGAGATCATGGCGTCGCGGATCCGCGAGCCGTGCGACGCCGGGTAGGCGATGAACCGCTGGTCCCGCAGTTCGACAATGCTGATCGGCCCTCCGCGGGCCAGCGGGTGGTCGCTCGGAACGGCAACGATGAGTGTCTCATTGCGAACTAGGTGCGCCGATATGCCTGTGGGTGTTGGGGAGCCGACCACTCCCAGGTCTATCTCCCCGTCGCGCAGCAGCGTCAGCGCCTCGCCTGAGTAGAGCTGTGGCTGAAGTTCAAGGCTGATGCCGGGCTGCTCGCGCGAAACCTCCCTGGCCAGGATGGAAAGGATGGAATATCCGGTGGTGCCGGCAAACCCCACCTTGACGCTGCCAATCTCACCCTGCTTTGCGGCCCGGGTGATGCGCTTGACTCCGTCCACATGGATGTGGATGGCCTTCGCCGGTTCCAAGAGGGCCACGCCCGAAGGGGTCAGGCGGACCTTGCGTGTGGTCCGCTCGAACAGTTCGGTTCCCAGCTCCTTCTCCAGCATGCGGATGATCCGGCTGAGTGCCGGCTGGGCCACGTGCAGCTTTTCGGCCGCGCGCCCGAAATGAAGCTCCTCCGCGACGGCCAGGAATGCCTCAAACTGCCGAAATTCCATGTGGGCTGGGTCTCCTTGGATGGCTGCCGGCCGGTGCCGGCGCGATTATTGTGAATTTTACATCAATTACTGCGCAACTATGTCTTGGACTCAAAGGATCAATTCTGAAATAGTGACATGCAGCATAGGGGTGAGTGAGGCCCCACACCTTTCGGAGGAAATGAATGAGCATCAGGAACGCATCAACAGAGCAGGTGCCCGCCGTGTCGGGCATTGGGCCGGCACAAGCCCGCCGGGCCGGAATCGCGGCCTTTGTGGGCACCACCATAGAGTGGTTTGACTTCTTCATCTACGGCACCGCTTCCGCACTGGTCCTGGGGAAGCTGTTCTTTCCGGAAGCGTCTCCTGCCATCGGAACGCTGGCGGCCTTCGCGACCTTTGCCGTCGGCTTCATTGCACGCCCCTTGGGCGGCATCATTTTTGGCCACTTCGGCGACAAGTTCGGCCGCAAGAACACTGTCATCACCACGCTGTTGTTGATGGGCGGTGCCACCGTTGGCGTTGGCTTGCTGCCCACCTACGCGCAGATTGGCGTGCTGGCGCCCATTCTCCTGGTGCTGCTGCGGATCATCCAGGGTGTGGCCATGGGCGGTGAATGGGGCGGTGCGGTGCTCATCGCCACGGAGTTTGCGCCTCCCAAAAAGAAGATACTCTACGGCGCTTTTGCCCAACAGGGGTCACCTGTGGGAAACCTGCTGGCCACCGTGGCCTTTCTTGCCCTCACGTCCCTGAGCGCGGAGTCGTTTGGCTCCTGGGGCTGGCGGCTGCCCTTCCTGGCCTCGGCCATTCTCATTCTCATTGGCCTGTACGTCCGCCTGAAAATCAGTGAGACGCCTGAAATGCTCAAGGCCATCCAGTCCAAGACCAGCAAGCGTGTTCCGCTCCTCGAAATCCTGCGCAACCATTACGGCGTGGTCCTGCTGTCCGGCGGCGCCGTGGTTGCTGGCGTGTCACTGACTTATGTGAAGACCACCTTTGCTCTGTCCTGGGCCACGCAGGATCTGGGCTACAGCCGGGCGGAGTTCCTGCAAGTCATCACGGTGGCGCTGGTGGCCCAGGTGTTTATTCAGCCGCTCGGCGCCCTCCTTGCGTCCAAAATCAATGTGCGAACGGCGATTTTGTGGATGCTGGTGCCGGAAATTGTTCTGCTGCCCTTCATGTTCACCATGATCAGCACCGGCAACATCATCCTGGCGATGCTGGGCATGGTCCTGGCAACAATCCCCACCTGCATGTACTACGCAACGCTTGCCGGAGTGCTGGCCCAGCTGTTCCCGGCACATATCCGGTACACCGGAATTTCCGTCTCTTACCAGCTCGCCACCGCGATCTTCGCCGGTACGGCGCCCTTCTTGAGCCAAATGCTCCTCAACGTCAGCGGCTCCATCTGGGCTGTTGTCTGCCTGGGCATCGGCTACGTTGTTCTCTCCCTTGTCTGCATGCTGGTGCTGTTGCGTGGCAAGGCCTGGACCGGACGGGACGGCCAGGCCGAAACCGCCAGCCCCTGACCACCAGCGCCGGACGGCCATCGCCTGACCGCCAACGGCCCGGCGCTGCACCGCCAAACATTTAATGAAGAAATCTTGAAAGGCACGTCAAACTCCATGAACTTTGCAAGCAGCGATCCAGCCCTGATGCCCCTGGTGGAGCGCTACCTCGCCCGCGAGGACCGGAACCTGCTGGTCCCGGTGCTCACCGAACTGGGCGCCGACGTCGCCAACCGCCTCTCGGCCCTGGCCGACACGGCGGACAAGAACAAGCCAACACTGGAACACTTTGACCGCGACGGCAAACGGGTGGACCGCATCAGCTACCACCCCAGCTACGTGGAGCTGTCCAAGGCGGCGTATGAGCAGTATGGCCTCTCCGCCCTGTCCCACCGCGGCCTCCATGGCTGGACGGAAACCCCGCCGCACCTGGCGAAATACGCCCTGTCCTACCTCTTCGTGCAGGCGGAATTCGGGCTTGCCTGCCCCGTCTCAATGACCGACGCCGCGGCGCGCACGCTGCGCAAGTTCGGCGATCCGGAGCTCTTTGGACCCTACATTGACGGACTGACCTCCACCGAGCCGGAAAGCCGCTTCACCGGCGCCATGTTCATGACCGAAACCCAGGCCGGAACCGACATTGCCATGACCGAAACCCAGGCCGTGCCCGACGGCGGTGCCTGGCGGCTGAGCGGGAAGAAGTGGTTCACGTCCAACCCCGACGCCGATGTGGTCCTGACGCTGGCCAAGTACCCCGGCGGCCCGGACACCACCCGCGGCGTGGGCCTGTTCATGCTGCCCAAGGTGCTGCCGGACGGCACCCGCAACAGCTACGTCATTGACCGGCTCAAGGACAAGATGGGCACCCGTTCCATGCCCAGCGGCGAAATCACCCTTGACGGGGCCTACGCGCTGCAGGTGGGCGAGCTCGACCGCGGTTTCAAGCAGATGGCGGAGATGATCAACACCTCACGGCTGTCCAACGCCATGCGCTCTGCCGCACTGATGCGCCGTGCCGTCGTCGAATCCGTGGACCATGCACGGCGTCGGGTGGTCTTCGGGAAGCCGCTGATGCAGCAGCCCCTCATGCGCAACACCATCCTGCCTCTCGCCCTGGAAGCCGAGGCCGCACTCGGGCTGATCTTCCACTCCGGAGACACGCTGCAAAAGGCCGACGGCGGCGACGCGAACGCCAAGTCCCTGATTCGAGTGCTCACCCCAATCGCCAAGCACTACATTTGCAAGAGGGCCCGCTGGGTCACCGGTGAGGCCATGGAGATCCGGGGAGGGAACGGCTACATTGAGGACTGGCCCAACTCGCGCCTGCTGCGCGACTCCCACCTCGGTTCCATCTGGGAAGGATCCTCCAACGTGATCGCCCTGGATGTGCTGCGTTGCATGAAGCAGTACGGGGCCCACCGCGTAGTCGCCGACTCAATGCTCGAAAAGCTCTCCGCCTTGCAGGCCACCGACGCAGCCCCGGGCGCGCAGCAGCTCACGGAGGCCTGGCACCTGGTCCTCACCCGCGGGGATGCCCTCCTCTCGGGTGCGAACCAGGACGCCCAGGCGCTGATCGGCCACTACACCAACACCCTGGCCCAGCTGGTCATGTCCACCCTGCTGCTCGAGCAGGCCATCCACGAGTCAGCCAACGGCTACCGAAAGCTGATGGTGGCGAACTCCTACCTGGACGTGATCGTCAATGGCCGCACCGGCGCGCTGCCGGCGGCCCTGCAGTGGCTCGATGAAATTGTTGACGGGGACTCCGTGCCCCGTGAAGCGGCACTGAGCGTTTTCAAATAGGCACCCGAAAAGACTGATACACCATGAAAACAACGAAGCACCCTACATTCACCGGGCCGCTGGCCGGCATCAAGGTCGTTGACCTCTCCAAGATCCTCGCGGGCCCCTATGCCACCATGTCACTTGCAGACCTGGGCGCGGACGTCACCAAGGTGGAACACCCTGACGGCGGGGACCCCACACGCTCCTGGGGCCCGCCCGTCGAGGGCACCGACGCCACGTATTACCTGGCCATCAACCGCGGCAAGAAATCCGTCACCATCGACCTGAAGTCCGTGGAGGGCCAGGAAATCGTGCACCGCATGCTGGAAGAGGCCGACGTGCTGGTGGAAAACTTCCGCCCTGGCTCCGGCCTGCAGCGCACCTTCGACTACAAAGTGCTCTCCGAGCGGTACCCCAAGCTGGTGATTCTTCACATCTCGGCGTTTGGGGACCACGGGCCACTGCGCGACGAGCCGGGCTACGACATGATCGCCCAGGCAGCGGGAGGGCTCATGTCCCTCACGGGGGAGCCGGGCGGCGCGCCACTCAAGGCGGGCTTCGCCATGGGCGATTTGGGCGCCTCGCTGTTTGGAATCATCGGCCTGCTCGCAGCCCTCGTGGAGCGCTCGCGCACCGGGCGTGGACAGTATGTGACAACCTCCCTGTACGAGTGCCAGCTGGCCTTGCATGTCAACTGGGCGACCAACTACTTTGCCGACGGCGTGCGCCCCGGCCCCCTGGGTTCAGGCCATCCCAACCTGGTCCCGTACCAGGCGTACCAGGCCCGGGACGGCTACTTCGTCATCGCCGTCGGAAACGACGCCATGTGGCAGAAGCTCTGTGCAGCCATCGGCCGCCCGGACCTGGGCGCGGACGCGTCGCTGCTGGCCAACAACGGGCGGCTGGCCAACCGTGAACGGCTTAACGGGGAGCTTGAAAAATCCCTGAAGGCCAAGACTGTGGCGCAGTGGTGCGGACTGTTCGCCGAACGCGGCGTCCCGGCCTCCCCGATCCGGAGCCTCGACGAAGTCTATGCGCACCCCCACACCCAGGCCCTGGGAATGGTCCAGATTGCCGACCACCCCGTCATCGGGGACCTCAAGCAGGTTGCCTTCCCCGTGAACTTCCGCGGCCGCCGGCCGGAGGTCCGCACCGCCCCGCCGATGCTCGGTGCCGACAACGAGGCCGTGCTGCCGAACTATTCACCGCTCCCAACGGCCTAAGCGCCGCCTCAAGACTTCGCCACAGAAAAGAGACACCCCACCATGAACACTCTTGCCATCGACCCCGCCCTGGCCAACTCCGACGTGTTGAACCTCGACGCCCTCTTCAGCGCCGAAGAACTCGCCTTCCGCGACACCGTGCGCGGTTTTGTGAACGACCGCATCAAGCCGAACATCAAGGATTGGTACGAGGCAGCCCATTTCCCGGTGGAAATTGCCAGGGAAATGGGTAGCCTGGGTTTGCTGGGCATGCATTTGAAGGGCTACGGGTGCCCGGGCCGGTCCTCCGTTGAATACGGCATCGCGGCGATGGAGCTGGAAGCCGGGGATTCCGGCCTGCGCACCTTCGTCTCGGTGCAGGGTTCGCTGGCCATGACAGCCATCCACAAGTGGGGGAGCGAGGAGCAGAAGAACACCTACCTGCCCGGCATGGCCAGGGGTGAGATCATCGGGTGCTTCGGGCTGACCGAGCCGACGGCGGGATCGGACCCCTCCTCCATGCAAACGCGCGCGGTGCGCAGCGATACCGGCTGGGTGCTCAACGGGGCCAAGCGGTGGATTGGGCTGGCCACCATTGCCCAGGTGGCAGTGATCTGGGCCATGACGGACGACGGTGTGCGCGGCTTCCTCGTGCCCACGGACACCGCCGGCTTTACGGCCACCGCCATTGAGCCGAAGCTCTCGATGCGCGCCTCCATCCAATGCGACATCACCTTCGAGGACGTCCTGCTGCCGGCTGACGCCATCCTGCCCGGCGCCAAGGGCCTGCGCGGGCCCTTCTCCTGCCTCAACGAGGCCCGCTACGGCATCATCTGGGGCGCCATGGGCGCGGCCCGCGACTCCTACGAAACCGCCCTGAAGTACTCCCTGGAGCGCATGCAGTTCGACAAGCCCCTGGCCGGCTACCAGCTGACCCAGCTCAAGCTGGTAAACATGCTGCTGGAGATCCAAAAGGGCACCCTGCTGGCAATCCACACAGGCCGCATGAAGGATGCCGGAGTCCTCCAGCCCGTGCAAATCTCGGTGGGCAAGCTGAACAACTGCCGCGAGGCCATCGAGATTTGCCGCGAAGCACGCACCATCCTGGGCGGCAACGGCATCACCTTGGACTTCTCGCCACTGCGCCACGGCAACAACCTCGAATCCGTCCGCACCTACGAGGGCACCGATGAGGTCCACACACTGATCCTGGGCAACCACATCACCGCCCAGCCGGCTTTTCGGTAGCCGGGGCGGCAAGGGACGACCATGGCGTTTGAGACGATCCTCACTGACATCAACAACGGGCTCGGCACCATTACCATCAACCGGCCCGGAGCGCGCAACGCACTGAACCCCACAGTGGTGCGCGAGCTCCGCGCGGCCTTGGAGGGGTTTGCCGACAAGGACGAGCTCCGGGCCGTTGTCTTCACCGGTGCCGGCGACGTGGCCTTCGTGGCGGGCTCAGACATCACCGCGTTGGCCGGTTACGCGGCCGGTGACGGACTAAGCGCAAAAATGCAGCGCTTTTTCGATTATCTCGAGGACTACGAACTGCCGACCATTGCCGCGATGAATGGCTTTGCGCTCGGCGGAGGTATCGAGTTGGCCATGGCCTGCGACATCCGCATCGCAGCCGAATCGGCCCGCTTCGGCCTTCCGGAGACGAACTTGGGGATCATCCCCGGGGCAGGCGGCACCCAGCGCCTGTCCCGGCTGGTCGGCAAGGGCCGCGCTGTCGAGCTCATCCTCACGGGACGCATCTTCGACTCCGAAGAGGCGCTTCGGATGGGGCTCGTCACCGAGGTGGTGCCTCCACCGGAATTGATGGACGCGGCCCGCAGGACGGCCGGGCAGATCATGGCCAAGGGGCCCCTGGCCATCCGGCTGGCCAAGCTCGTCATCAAAAACGGGGCAGAAACTGACCAGCGCACGGGCCTGCTCCTCGAACGGCTGGCCCAGTCCCTGCTGTATACCAGCAGCGACAAGTCCGAGGGCTTGAACGCCTTTCTGGAAAAGCGCCCGGCTGCGTTCACCGGGTTCTGAACCGCACGCCCACGCACAACCTTCAAGGACAACACTTATGCACATCAACAACATCCTGGTCGTCGGCTCCGGCGCCATGGGCTCCCAAATCGGCTTGGTCGCCTCCCTGGCCGGATACGCCACCACCATCCACGACATCGCCGCGGAACCGCTGGCCGCGGCCAGGGAGCAGATTGCCTCCCGCCTGGACAGCTCGGTGGCAAAGGGCAGGCTGTCCCGCCCCGACGCCGACGCGGCACTGGCACGGCTGTCCTTCACGACATCGCTGGAAGAGGGGGCTGCCGGCGCCGACCTCGTCATCGAGGCGGCCACGGAACGGCTGGATGTCAAGCGGGCCATCTTCGCTGCCCTCGATGCAGCAGCGCAGCCACATGCGATCCTGGCCACCAACTCCTCCACCCTGGGCTCCTCCAAGGTGGCGGGGTCCACCTCCCGCCCGGGGAAAGTCTGCAATATGCACTTCTTCAACCCGGCCCTGGTCATGAAGTGCGTGGAGGTGGTCCGCCACCCGGGCACCTCCCAGGAAACCCTCGACACCGTCATGGAGCTGGCCCGGCGGCTGGGGAAGGCGCCCGTGCTCATCAACCACGAGATCCCCGGCTTTGTGGCCAACCGCCTGATGGGTGCCATCCGGGACGAAGCACTCCGCCTTTACGCGGAAGGCATCGCCACCTTTGAAGACATCGACACGGCCGCGAAGACTGCACTGGGGCACCCCATGGGCCCGTTTGAACTCATGGACCTGGTGGGCCTGGACGTCAGTTACCTGATCCGTCAAGCCACATTCGCCGAAACCGGTGACCCGGCGGACCTGCCCCACCCGGCCCTGACCGAGATGTATGAACGCGGCGACTACGGCCGGAAAACCGGAAAGGGCTGGTACCGCTACGGCGAGGCCGCAACGGCGGTCAAGTAGCAGCCCCTCCTGGCAAGTCCCTGGAACCAAACACGATCCGACTGAAGGAGTTTTTCAATGGCCGAGGCATTCCTCGTTGGCGGCACCCGAACCCCGGTGGGGCGCTACGGCGGCGCGCTGTCCGCCGTGCGTTCCGACGACCTCGCTGCACTGGTGGTCCAGGATGCGGTGCGCCGGGCCGGCGTCGATCCCGACACCGTGGATGAGGTGATACTCGGCAACGCGAACGGCGCCGGGGAGGAAAACCGCAACGTTGCCCGGATGGCCTGGCTGCTGGCCGGCTTTGGCGACCACGTCCCCGGGCTGACCGTGAACCGGCTGTGCGCCTCCGGACTGAGCGCCATCATCCTGGCCGCGCAAATGGTCAAGGCGGGCGCGGCGGACATTGTGGTGGCCGGCGGCGTGGAATCCATGAGCCGTGCACCGTGGGTTCAGGAAAAGCCCGGGAAGGCGTTTGCCAAGCCGGGGGCCGTCTTTGACACCTCGATTGGCTGGCGGTTCACCAACCCGCGCTTCACCTCCGGGGACCTGACCCGGGGCGGGGAGATGACGTTCTCCATGCCGGAAACGGCGGAAAAGGTGGCCCAGGTCCATGGGATCTCGCGCGAGGACTCCGATGCCTTCGCCGTCCAGTCCCACGAACGGGCGCTGGCCGCCATCGCGGCGGGACGGTTCCGGGAAGAAATCGTGCCCGTCGTCATTCCGGGACGAAAGGGCAGCACGGTTGTCGACACCGATGAGGGCCCCCGGCCGGGAACCACCACGGAGGTGCTGGCCGGGCTTCGTCCCGTGGTGAAGGGCGGTGCGGTGGTCACGGCGGGAAACGCAAGCACCCTCAACGATGGTGCCTCAGCCATTGTTGTTGCTTCGGAGGCTGCCGTGGCCAAATACGGGCTGGCCCCGCGCGGGCGCATCGTCGACGGCGCCTCGGCGGGCGTGGCGCCGGAAGTCATGGGGATCGGCCCGGTTCCGGCCACGGAAAAGGTCCTGGCCCGTGCGGGGGTGGCACATTGGTGAACTGGGCGCCGTCGAACTTAATGAGGCCTTTGCCACCCAGTCGCTGGCCGTGATGCGTGCCCTTTGCCTGGACAATGGCATCACCAACAACGACGGCGGCGCAATTGCCCTGGGGCACCCGCTCGGTTCCAGCGGCTCCCGGCTGGTGGTCACGCTGCTGCGTCGGATGGAGCAGGACAATGTCCGGCGCGGACTGGCCACCCTGTGCGTGGGCGTCGGCCAAGGCACCTCGCTCCTCGTCGAACGGCCGTGACACACATGGTCGCCATTCTTGCCGCCGATGCCATCCACGTCTCCTTTGTTCCGCACCGGCAGGTCCAGGCCCTTGTCATTGACGGCGAAAAGGTCGTGTTCGCCGGCACCTCCGAGGAGGCCCACCTACGCTACCCGCAGGCGGACCAGTCCCTTGAACTCAACGGAACGATCATCCCCGGACTGGTCGACAGCCACGTCCACACCGTTTTCACCGGGATGACCGGGCAATGGGCGAACCTTCGGCCCGAAGCCGTCGGCTCCATGGACGCGCTGATCGCCGCCCTGGTCCGTTGCGGGGCCAGCCAGGGCTGGTACCGGGGATGGGGGTATGACGACACCCTGCTGCTTGAGGGCCGCCACCCCAGCAGGCATGACCTGGACCGCGTCTCGGTGGGAGACCCGGTGCTGGTGACCCACCTCTCCGGCCACTTCGCTGTCGCCAATACCAGGGCGCTTGAACTGGCCGGAGTCTGGGACGGGACCCCGGACCCGGTGGGCGGGAACTTCGTCCGGGATGAAGCCGGCCGGGCATCGGGGCTGTTGTGGGGGATCGGCGCTGTCCGGGCAGTGCGCGAGCAGTGCCCCCAACCCGAACGCGGGGACGGTCTGCGTGCGGCACGCGAGGCGATGGACCAGGCCGTTTCCCAGGGAATCACCCAGATTCACGACATGGCCATCGGCTCGCAGTTCGCCGCCCGGGAGCTGGACATGCTCAGGGAGATCGCAGACGCCGGGGCGATGCCGGTGCGCCTGTTCGGATATTTGATTGGCGACCTTGTGCCTGAAATCGTTGCCCGGGATCCTGAACTTTTCCGGCACTCCACGGCGTCCCGCCTTCAGATTCGCGGGGCGAAGCTGTGGGCGGACGGCTCCATCCAAGGACTCTCGGCAGCCGTCGTTGACGGATATGAATGCTGCCCTGAGTCGCACGGCAACCTGCTGCTGTCCTCGGCCCAAATCGTGGCTAAGGCCCAATCTTTGCTGGCCGCCGGGGCCCAGCTGGCAGTTCATGCCAACGGGGATGGGGCAATAGGGGAAGTCATCGAGGCCTTCCGCGAGTTGCGCGGCCTGGCGGCAGGGGAGGGGTGGGCCAAACACCGAATTGAGCACTTCCAAATGGCCCACCCCGAAGACATCAAGGCGGCGGCGGAAGTGGGCCTGGGCGCCTCACTGTTTACCAACCATGTCCACTATTGGGGGGACCGCCACCGGGACCGCTTTGTGGGACCGGCACGGGCCGAACGCATGAACCCGCTGCGTGAATGCCTGGACCATGGACTCACGGTTGGCATGCACTCGGATTCACCCGTTACGCCCATGAACATTTTGGCCACGATCGAGACCGCGGTGACCCGTTCCACCCTCGGGGGCTCAATACTCGGGGCCGCACAGGGGGTGTCGGCGGCGGAGGCGTTCCACGTTGCCACGGCCCTGAGCGCTGACCTTGTTGGTATGGGAGGGGCAGCCGGCACCTTGGAGCCTGGAATGCTTGCCGACCTCGTCCTGCTCGACCGTGACCCCCTGCTGGCCGGGGATGCCCCCGGCCATATTTCCGCCAGCGTGGTCAAGGCAACCATGGTGGGCGGTGAATGGGTTTATGGCGCTTAGCTTGGCCGTACCGCTGCGCCGGGTACGGCGCTATGGGGCAATCTCGTTCATAACCGGCGTCTACTTTGCCTTCCACACCATGGCTATTACGGCAATAGCCGTTAGTGCGCCTGGACTGGCAGACGCCTCGATCGCCGTAACGATCTACATGGGCCTTGGCCTGCTGCTCGATTCGCCCGCAGCGCAGTTGGGGGCCCGGTATGGATTGAAGCCGCTGGTCGCTGCCAGCGGGGGCCTCATAGTGTTGACGGCCAGCGCCGCCGTGCTGCTGGGGACAGGCTGGTGGATCATGGTGTTCGCCGCGGTCTTCGCCGCGTGTTCCAGCCTGATCTACATCCCTACACTGGCACGGTACTCCGAACTCCTGGGGCCGGCGCAGGCAGCAGGCCAAAGGATGTCGGTGTTGGTGCAGCGGGGAGGGGCCCTCATCGCTTCGGGCGCCATCACCGTGGCCTTGGGCCGGGAAGCCCCTGCGGAACTGTTATTCGGTCTCCTCATTTCCGGCGCCCTGCTCCTGGGCGCCGCGTTTACACTGCCGCGGGGCACAAATCCGGGGCAGTCGTCCCGGCAGCCGGCGCCAGCCAACACCGGCGCAGTGGCGGCCATTCGGTTTTCGGTGGCCGAAATGGCGCGGTCTTCCGTCATGGTCAAGGGGGCCGTTGCCGCTGCAACCATGCCCATCGTGTTTACGGCTGCCGGTTCCGCCCTGCCCGTTGCGCTCCCGGGTCTGGGCGGCGCCATTGGGCTGGGACTGGTCCTGCGGGAGCTGTTGGCGATGGCGACCGCCGGATTCATGGGGCGTGGTTCGCTGGCACGGACCAACATCGAGTTCGCCGCGGCAGTGGTTGGGGCCGGCGCAGGATTCTGGTATGGCGCCGTGGCGGGCAGCCCGGTTGCCGTCGCCGTCGGGCTTGGACTCAGCGGACCCCTCATCGGGGCTGCCATCATGGCCTCCACGCTCAACACCCGGCAGGCAGCATTGGCCAGCACCCGCCCATGGGCCTGTTTTGCCGGCATGGGCATGGCAGCGCGGGCCGGCGGCCTGGCCGGCCCGCTGCTGCTGGGGTGGATGCTGACGTATGGGCGAACCGGGCTGGCCGCCGGATTTGTGGTGCTTCTCGCGGCAGCTGGGCTTGCAGTCGCCCGGCGGGGTGCTGGTGCCCTTATTTCGCCCCGAGGAAAATCGGGTTCGTGAGGGCAGCCATGGGGCCGAGCTGCAGGGAGGTTCCCATCGCTGTCCCGTTGCTGGGCGTTCCGTCCGCCATCGGGTGCCGGACCTCAAGGCGCACGTACGCCGCGAGCTGCGGCGTCGTCACCCAGGTGATGGTGCCCCGGCCGGCCGCGGGCAGGTTCTGCTGGAGGGTCTGGCCCTCGTCGGTGATGAACCGGACCACGCCATTGGGCACACCGGAAACTGCCGCCGTCACCGTGACGGGGGAATCCGCCGCAGCGTCAAGCCGCTCCCCGATGCCGGCGCTCCGTCCGCTAGAGGACACCGTGAAATCGACCGATACATCGGCAGATTCGGCGATCCAGCTCCTGCCGTTGCGGATGCCCTCCAGCAGGGCATCACGGGAGAGGGCTGCGGCATGGACAACGTTGTGCGGGAAGCCGATCACCTGGGGTGCGCTGTGGGCGTCGCTGTTGCCCATGGCCGGGAGCCAGCGGCCCCCGGACCGCACCGACTGGGCCAGCATGGAATCCCAGCTGTTGATCGCGTATTCGTCATCGGCGGTCCAGGGGCCGGTCCACACCTCAACGGCGTCGGCGTCGTCGTAGCCGAACTTCCAGCGGCAGGCAACGTAGGGGCAGAAGGGGTGGGCCGGGACCACGATCCCGCCCGAGGACCGGATGTGCTGCGCCTCCTGTTTGAAGCCCTTGTCCCGCGCCCGGTAGCGCCAGTCGATCCAGTCGCCCGGCTCCAGCCCCAAGGCGAGGTAGTGTCCATTGCGCGTGGTGACTTCCTCGCCCGTGAGGATGAGCAGGTCATCCCCGGCAAGCGGTCCCCACGCCCCATGCGAGGCGGGTGTGTTGTGGTCGGTGCTGACCATGAAGTCCAGGCGGGCCCGGGCTCCCGCAGCCACTTCATCGGGGGTGCGCTTTCCGTCGGAATAGACCGTGTGGAGGTGGGCGTCGCCGCGGTACCAGCCGGCCCCGCGCCCGGCAATCGCCTGGGCGGGGTACAGCGGACGATGGGGAGCGCCGTCGGGCCCGTCGTAGTCCAGGGTGATGTTGACGGTGTAGTCCATGCCCTCCGCGGCGACCTGGTAGGGGCCCAGCACGATGTTCCAGGTGCCCCTGCCGACCGGGCCGGGGAGGTAGCCCGGCGTTGCTTCTGCGGCGCTGATGAAGAATTCACTGCGAAATCCGCCGGGCCAGCCCCGGAAGCCCTTGCCGGCAAGCTTGGTCCCGTTTTCGTCGAAGATGCCGATGTCGCAGGCGTTGTTCAGCAGGCCCGGGGAGACCTGGGGCCTGCTGTACGTGTACTGCACACTGATCTTGTTGACACCGGCGGGCACGTCGACGGGAAGGTAGACGAAGTCGGCGGCGCCGGTGTCCAAGTGCCCCGTGATCGTCTTGTTTTTGCTGGTTCCGGAGTCGGCGGCAGCGAACTGTACCGGAGCCAGCGTCAGGGCGGCGCCTGTCAGGGCTGCGGCCAGGAAACCGCGGCGGGAAGTTGAGTGGATGACATTGTCGGCCTCGTGGGCCTTGCATGGTGAATTCAGGGGCTTCACGGTAGTGGGCGGGGGTTAAGGGAACTTGAAATCCGCCAAAACCGGAAATGAAATCAACGCCCCCCGGCCGCGCGGCCGGGAGGCGTTGACAAAGCGGGTGCCGGGCTCAGCTGCCGGAGTCGGGACGCCCGTTGCCCCGGCCATTGCCGGTGTGCGTGATGGCCGCGACGGTGCCGTTCTGTTCGTTGAGCAGGACCAAGTCGCTGCGCTGGTGGTGGAAGTTGAACATGTTGGCCAGGGAGCCTGCGGTGGCGTCGGCTGACGCGTCGCCGATCTGCCCGGTGTGCCAGTTGTCCTCGATGAAGCGCAGGATCGAGGACTGGTTGCTCTCTGTGTGGTCCACGAAGTTCTTCTTCGCATAGGGGGAGATCACCAGCAGGGGCTGGCGCGGGCCCGGGCCGCAGCGGTCGGCATAGCCTCCGCCCATCGGGACGCCGGCGGCTGCTGCGTTTT
This sequence comes from Arthrobacter sp. A2-55, assembly GCF_025548615.1. Taxonomy (NCBI): domain Bacteria; kingdom Bacillati; phylum Actinomycetota; class Actinomycetes; order Micrococcales; family Micrococcaceae; genus Arthrobacter; species Arthrobacter sp. A2-55. The sequence goes on from NZ_JAJLOZ010000042.1 coordinate 18,770, forward strand.
GGCACCAGGCGGCGTCGTCGGCGGTGTTGGAGGAATTCTTCACGGTCGCGGCGACGTGGTCGTACCAGCCGTCCGAGTCGTCATAGGCAATGACCACGGCCGTGCTGTCCCAGTTCTTCGACTTTTGGATATTGTTCACGGTGGCGGTGATGAAGTTCTGCTCATCGAGCGGGTCCGAGTACGCGGCGTGCCCGTCCTGGGACATCCCGGCCTTCAGGAAGGACACGGCGGGCATGTTGTCCGTGTTGACCACATGGTTGAAGGCGGTGAGGTCGTACTGGTGGTTTGCCTGGCCGTTGTGCCCGATCTCCGCCGGCGAGGCAGGTGCCAGGTGGTGCGGGTTGGCGGTGGAGGCGTAGTACTGGAAGGGCTCGTGGTGAGGGGAGTAGTCGGTCACTTTAGCGCCGGCTGCGTTGCCGTGGGAGGACAGGCACGACGCCGGGCTGCCCGCGGTTGAGGGGGTGGTTGGGGCAAACCCGCCCTGGAACCAGCCCCACGAGACGCCCTTGGCGTTGAGGAGGTCGCCAACGTTTTTCCCGGTCATGGCGGCCAGGTTGTTGGCACTGGCGTGGCTGTTGTTGGAGCAGTCGTCGTAGACGGGATCCGGGTCGTTGGTGACCGTTCCGATCCCGTTCGCGTCGGGCTGGCGGACCGTGTAGCTTCCTGCCGCCGGGGTGGCCACGGGGGCGCCGGCGGCGGAGAACTCCTTGACGCCGTGGGTCTGGCCCGCGACCAGGTTCAATGCACCCGGTGTGGAGGGGCCAAGGGTGGTGCTGAAGTGGTTGTCGCTCATGGCGTAGTTCTGGGCGTAGTTCCAGATGCCGGTGACGGTGTTGCCGTCGTAATAGTCCATGGTCAGGCCGGGGCGGCCGAACTGGTTCGCCCCGCAGCTGTCGCGGCTGGTGAATTGGACGAACTTGTCCATCAGCCCGGCGTTGTACGCCTTCTGTTCCGAGGTGTAGCCGTGGTCCTGGTCGCAGGTGACGGCCTGCATGGGGGAGAGCCGGGCCGGCTGGATGGAATTCGGGTTGTTGGGGGCCAGCAGCCCCGCATTCGCCAGCGTGTTGATGCCCTTCGGCGTGTTCTTCGCCGCCGTGAACGCCGGTGCTGCGATTCCGCTGCCCTGCTGTGTTTCGCCCGGCGTGTTTGCGGCCTGCGGGTACGTCGCGAAGTAGTGGTCAAAGGAAACGTTCTCCTGGAAGATCACCACCACGTGCTTGATGGGCGTGGCGGTGCCGTGCGGGCTTTCGCCGGCAGTCCCCGGCGCGGCGCCTAGGCCCAGCAGGCTGGCTGCCAGCAGGGAAACCCCGGCCACGGCGGCCGTTGACGCCGCGGCCGCCCGTTTGCGGCTGGAAGGTTGTTTGAATTCAGGCATGGAATGGTCCAATCGTTGCCGATCTGGTGCCGGTAAGGAATGCCGGCCTTTGACTGCACGGGAGCCCAAAACACTCCAATATCCCGTGCACGGCAACACTAGGTCCCCACCATGAATTCGGGGTGAACCCGGGGTTTCAGGGAGCGGAACCTTCAAAGCGGTTCGGCCGCGCAGGGCGGCACGCAGCCTGCCCCGGGCCGCCGAAATCCGCCGTGGCTAGGGTTCCTTGGTCAGGACTTCGAACTCTTCGACCCCCAGGACCTCCATGTGCTGCCCTGCCGTGGTCTCCGTGCGAATCTTCTCCACGGCCTGCTCGCTGCCGGCGAGTGCGGCCTCGTCATCCCAGAGGGTCACGGACAGGGACTTGCCGTCCTTGCCCAGCAGGTAGTAAATCCCCTTGCAGCCGGCCAGGCCAAGCACCTGGCTGACGGTGGCAGCTGACGGTGCTCCGGTGCTCCCGGGGCCTGGACGGTAGGTGCTGACTCTTGCGAACATCGATTCCTCCACTGTAGCGGCGACGTGTTCCCAGCCTCCCGTGCCCGAAACGCCGTCGGGCCGCAGGGCTGCTCCCACGGGGCGTGTGCCCCTCCTACAAGTTAGGGTCCAAACGCGTCCGGGCGGGCGATCTCCGAGATGGAGCCCCTGTACCAACGCTTCGATGCCTTCGTCACCATTAGTTCGGGTGAGGCACCGGAATTCCGCGCGCACGACTCCCGCGCATTCTGGCGGCGGGCCAACCACTTCACGGCGGCAAACGTCACGGGCCAGCCTGTGCTGGCCCTGCCCAGCGGCTTTGGCCCGTCCGGATTGCCGCTGGGCATGCAGCTGCTGGGGCGGCCGTTTGGGGAAGCCGTGATTTTGCGGATCGGCCACGCATACCAAAGGGCCACGGAGTGGCACCTGCGGCACCCCGCACTGGTTCCCCATGCAACGGCCCCACCCGTCGAAGAACCGGAAACCCTCACGGAACCGCACGGGGAGGCGGTGGCGGCCCTGCGTGCCGAATGCACGACGGCGGCCGGACGGGCCGGGCTGGACTTGGACGCGCGGATGCTTGCCCAGCTGCTCGACGGGGCGCCGTACGCCCTCGCAATGGCCGACCGCATGCCCCGCGACCACAACTACGCGGAAGCGCCGGCCAATGTTCTCACCCTGCAGTCCCCATGACTGCCACCCTGTACCGCGTCAACTCCCCGGACCTGCCGCAGCCACCGGCGTGGCAGTCTGCGGGCCCGCAAATTCTCCGCTCCCAGCGAAAGGCAGTCCATGTCAGTCACCCTCGCCCAGGCCAACCAGGCCATTGCAGCCGCCATCGGGAAGGCGCACGTCCTGGGCATCAACATCAGCGTCGCCGTATGTGACCCAGGGGGCAGGCTGGTGGCCTTCGCCCGGATGGACGGCAGCCATTGGGGCGCCGGCTACGGCTCGCAGGGCAAGGCGGTCGCCTCCGCCGGGTTCGCCAGGCCCAGCGGCCTGCTGGCTGAGCGGGCGGCGGCGCCCATCATGGGCGGCATCGCCCAGGCCGAGGGCGGGCACATGTTCTATGCCAAGGGAGCGGTGCCGATCTTCATCGACGGCGCCCTGGCAGGGGCATGCGGCGTGGGCGGCGGCACCGGCGAGCAGGACGAGGAATGTGCCGTTGCCGGGTCAACAGCCGTGCTGGGGTGAAGCACCCGGTCCAGCCATCCAGAAAAAGGAATAGCCCATGATTTACGAATTCCGTTCCTACCAGGTGGAGCCGGAGAATGTCCCGGAGTTTGAGCGGCGGTTCGGGCAGGCCTACCCCGACAGGGAGGCCTTCTCGCCCCTGGCCGGATTTTGGCACACCACGGACGGGCCGTGCAGCGAAGTGGTCCACGTGTGGCCGTACCGGGACCTGGCGGAACGCACCCGTCTTCGGGCCCTCGCGGCCCAGCACCCCAACTGGCCGCCGGCAACCGGCAGCTTCGTCAACCGGATGATGGTTGAACTGGTCCTCCCGTTCGATTTTGTCCAGGGTCCGCAGCCTGGCAGCCCAGGGCCGTTCTATGAGATCAGGTACGACTACTTCAGGGTCTGTGACCTGCGTGCCGCAGGGGAGGCCTGGTCCCGTGCGATCCAGGAGCGCAGCCTGACGGAGTCCCTGGTGGTTGCCGGGCGCCTGGAGTTTGGCCAGAGCAACGGGATTGTCCAAATATGGGCCCGTCCGCAAGCAGGCATGGGCCCCATGGTGGGAACCAACCCCACCGGCGCCCATGATGGTCCGGCGCCGACGTCCACCGTGACCAAGCAGCTGGCCCCTGCGGCCTTCTCACCCCTGCAATAGCACGCCGCGCCGGGCTACGGGGCAAGGCCCCACAGCTCAGGACGACGGCGGCGTGCCCGGGGCCTCATACAACCGGGAGACCACCTCGGCAACACAGCCGGGCTTCTTCGCCTCCCCGTTGAATTCCTGTTCGACGGTGACCTGGACGGTTGACTGTGCCCAGTTTTCCTGGCGGTCAAGGGCCACCAGTTTGATCCGGCCGCGCACCCGCGAACCGGACAGGACCGGAGCCGGGTAGCGGACCTTGTTGGAGCCGTAGTTCACGCCCATGGACAACCCGTCCACCCGGTAGGTGTCGAACATGAACCCGGACACCAGGGAAAGGGTCAGGTACCCGTGCACCAGCGTGGTGCCGAACGGCCCCGCTGCCGCCCTTTCCGTGTCGACATGGATCCACTGGTGGTCGTTGGTTACGTCAGCGAAGGCATTGATGTCCGCCTGGGTGATGGTACGCCATTCCGTGACGCCAATTTCCTCACCCACGTGCCCGGCGAAGTCGTCAATGCCGTTGAAGGTCCTCATGCCTTGGGCCCGCCAGCCACATACAGCACTTGGCCGGAGACAAAACCGGCATTCTCGGACGCGAAGAAGGACACGGCGTTGGCAATGTCCGCGGGCTTGCCGGTGCGGCGCACCGGGATGGCTGCGGCGGCCTTGGCCGTGAATTCCTCGAAGGTGATGCCCATCCGCTGCGCCGTGGAGGCCGTCATCTCGGTTTCGATGAAGCCCGGGGCGATCGCGTTGGCCGTCACGCCGAAGGGCCCAAGTTCCAGGGCCAGGGTCTTGGTGAACCCCTGGAGGCCTGCCTTGGCCGCGGAGTAGTTGGCCTGGCCGCGGTTGCCCAGCGCCGAGGTGCTTGAGAGGTTGATGATGCGCCCCCATTTTGCCTCGACCATGTGCTTTTGTGCGGCGCGGGACACCAGGAAGGAGCCGCGCAGGTGCACGTTCATGACCAGGTCCCAGTCGGTGACGGACATCTTGAAGAGCAGGTTGTCGCGGATGATGCCGGCGTTGTTGACCACCACCACCGGTGCGCCGAGTTCGCTGGCGGTCCGGGCGACGGCGGCGTCCACGGCGGCTTCGTCGGAGATGTCTGCCACGATCCCGATGGCCCGGTGCCCGGCAGCCGTCAACTCGGTGGTGAGGGCGTCCAGTCCCTTTTGGTCGAGGTCGATTGCGGCAACCTGGAAACCGTCGGAGGCCAGGCGCCGGGCAATGTCGGCGCCGATCCCGCGTCCTGCACCCGTGATGATGGCCGTGCGCTGCTGTTCAGTCATGTAGAAACCCGATTCCCTTGTCTGCTGTGACGCTGTTTTAACGGTAGGTGATCCACGAATGTGGAAGGTGGGCGTGGTCGTTGAATGTCACCATTGTCTGCCCCGATGAGCCGGAGACAATCTTGGTAACGCCGGAATTGACCGTGACCCGGTTGAGCGCCAGCCATTGCGGGAATCCGCCGTCGAGGAGACGGGCGGCTGCCCAGGCGATGGCGCCGGAGCTGGAGACAACCAGCGCGCTCTGCCCCGATGCGAGCCCGTCAAGGGCGCTGGTGAGTGCCGCGTCGACGCGGCTGGTGAAGGCGGAGTACGTCTCACGGTAGTCGCCGTCGTGCTCGCCGGAGGCCCAGCGGGTGGAAGCCTTCTCAAGCAGCCGTTGGAAGGCGCGCGAGTCAGTCCGGGCCTGCGGATCGTCCGCGGGGCAGGCGCCGATCAGCTCGGTGGCGTTGAATTCGTCCCAGCGCGGGTCGATGCCGGCCGGCGTGGTCCAGCCGGCTGCTTCGACGAGCCCTTGTGCCGTTTGGCGCTGCCGCAGCATGGCGCCGGTGACAATGCGCACCGGAGAGGCGCCTGCCTGCATGAGGGCGCTTCCGAGGGCCTGGCTCTGTTCCCTGCCGCGCGGCGACAGGCGGTCATAGTCTTCGGTGCCGAAGGAAGCCTGTCCGTGCCGGACCAAGTAGAGAACGCTCACATGCATGACCCTAACCAACAGCGGGTCCCGGAGATACCCTCGCGCCCCTATCGGGGTGAAACGGAGGGACAATCCCTGTTGCCCAATCCGGCAGCCGAACTATTCCCCGGCAGCCTCGGCCGAAACCAGGGGGTCGGGCCCGCGAGGGGGCAAGGGGCCGGCAGCTTCCACCGGGAATTGGTTCCGCACCCAGTATTCGTAACCGCCGATCATTTCGCGGACGTCCAGGCCCGCGGCGATCAGCCGGCGTGCCGTGTGGGTTGCCCCGTTGCAGCCGGGGCCCCAACCGTAGACAATGTAGCGCCGCTCCCGGGGCAGCAAGGCCAGTGCCTCTTCGAGCCCCGCCACGGGCAGGTGGAGTGCACCTGCCACGTGGCCGTGGTCCCAGGAAAGCTGTTTGCGGGTGTCGACGATGACGGCCCCGCCAGCCTGTGCTGCGGCGGCTGCGACCACGTCAATTTCGTAGGCCAGCTTTGCGTCGACGAAGGCGAGCAGCTCACTTTGGGTCACCATGGGGCGCCTGCCCGCCGCAGGCCCATGCCTGGTTTTCCGGAGGCGACGGCGCCGCGGCGCAGCACTGCCTGCCCTGCCACCAGGACGTCGTCAATTCCCACGGACTCGCCCAGCGGATCGTCATAGGTGGCCTGATCGGCAACGGCGAGCGGGTCGACAACCAGAAGGTCCGCCACCCAGCCGGGGGAGACCCTGCCGCGCCGGCCCAGGCCGAAGCGGGCTGCAGGCGCCGTTGAAAGGTGGGCTGCTGCCTGTGGCCATGACCAGGTGCCCGTTTCACGCACGTATTGGCGCAGGTACCGGGCGAAGGTGCCCCGGGCCCGCGGATGCGGGTGTGCGCCAATGAAGATGCCGTCGGAACCGCCCATGTGGCCCTCCTGGGAGAAGATGGCGGCCAATTCGGCGACGGGGCGCCGGTGCCGCACGGCCATGACGGCGTTGACGTCCAGGCGTGATGCGGCCAGCACCTCCAGGCTGAAGTCGATGGGGTCGGTGCCGGCGCGTGCGGCGGCTGCCTCGAGTGTCAGCCCGTGCGCCCAGGCATAGCCGGCGGCGCCGATGTGGGCGAGGGTGATCATGGACGGCCAGTCGGGGCCAAGGCTGGCATTGCGCTCAATGGAGGGGAACCAGTCGCGGCGCAGGCGGGCCCGTTCGGCGGGGTCGTTCAGTGCCTTCACCACCGTTTCGGCAGGCTGCACGGAGAGTTCGTGGGGCAGCAGCGGCATGGCCAGCAGGGTGCAGCCGCGGGTGTAGGGGTACGCGTCAAAGGTGGCATCCACGCCCGCGTCCCGGAGGTACCGCAGCTGGGCATCGATGATGTGCGCCTGTGCGTGGAAGTGCGATATGTGGATGCGGGCGCCAGACACGGACGCGATGTGGGCGATCTCGGAAATGCCCGCGGCCGAGTTGGCCTCGTAGCCGCCCCTCATGTGCGTGACATACACGGCCCCGGCATCAGCCACCGGGGCACAGAGTGCAGCGATCTCATCCGCCGTGGCAAAGATTCCGGGCACGTAGTCCAACCCCGTGGACAGGCCGACGGCGCCCTCCTCGAGCCCCTGCCGGACCAGGGCGGCCATGGCGGCCGTCTGGGTGGGGGTCGCGGGCCCGCTGGACCGCCCGCACACTTCCGCCCGGACGGTGCCCGCGGGGACGAGGTAGGCATAATTCAGCCGTGACCGTCCGTCAACGGCGCCGAGGAGTGAAGCCACTCCGCCGCCGCGGTACTGCGGGTGCGCTCCGTTGATGGCGGCAAAGTACCCGCTGGCGTAGCTGCCGTCGCCAGGTGCGTAGGAGACCCCGTCCTGCCCGGCAATCACCGTCGTCACACCCTGTTTCAGCAAGGCCCGCTGGACTGCCTCGTCCTCAATGAATCCGTCGGCGTGTGAGTGGACGTCAACAAATCCGGGCAGCACGTACCGTCCGCGGCAGTCAATCGCGTCATCGCCTGCCAGCTGGGGCAGGTCCCCTACCTCAGTGACGGCCTCACCGACAATGCCGACGTCGGCCGTTCGCATTCCCTGGTCATCTACGACGGTTCCGCCGCGCAACACCAAACGCATGGTGAGTTCCTTTCGGGGGTCGACTCTTAGAAAAAGGTGCGGACCAGTTCGACGACGAGGTCGCTGTCCTGTGAGGCGGTCATGGGCAGGTAGTGCCACTTGTCGAATGTCGTGCAGGGATGCGAAAGCCCCAGGGAGACCACCGAACCAAGCCCCAGGTCCCGGCCGCTGTGCACCAGATAACTGTGCTGGTCGTTCATGGCGGGAATGCTTGAGCCGGCCAGCGGCGTCCAGGGGCCTTGCAGGTCCGGCGCCTGCCGGCGGGGGATGGGCAGCCCCTCGTCGAAGGGGAAGTCGCGCTTGCCGCCGTCGAGCAGGGAAAGGCCGGGCTCCGGGTGGGACACCACGCGGGCAATGCCACGCATGGCCGGAAGCAGGCGGCCCGCCCCGGCCCCGTGCGGCCCTGCCTGGCCCGCCGGGCGTCCCTCGTCGAGCGGGGAAATCCGGCGGTAGAAGCCGTCGTCGTGCGTAATGTAGGCGCCGCTGCGCAACGTCCACAGGGTGTGCGGGTCCGCAGCAATGGCGTCCCCGTACACCTCGGCGACAACGTCGAAGTAGGCGCTGCCGCCGGCGGTGACGAAAATGTCGCCGTCGTCGTACAGCCCGCCCAGCGCCCGGTGCAGTTCGAGTTGTTGCCATAGGTAGCGCCGGACGTTCGCCAGTGTCTCCTCCGAGCGGTCATGCCCGAGGGAACCTTCGTAACCGCCGACGCCGGCCAGGCGGAGCACGTCCGAGGCGGCGGCGCGCCGGGCCACCTCAAGGCCTTCGGCGACAGACCGGGCACCGGTGCGCCCGCCTGCCGCACCCAGTTCGACGCACACATCCACCGGCCGGGGCAGGTCAACGCCGCGCAGCTCATGTTCCATGGCCGCGATGGTGGCCACGGAGTCTGCCCAGCAGACAAACCGGAACTGCGGATCGGCCAGTTCACCGGCAAGGTAGCGCAGGGAGCGGCCGTCGACGACGGCGTTGGCCAGCATGATGGAGTCCAGCCCGAAACTGCGTGCGGTGCGCACCTGCCCCATGGTGGCCAGGGTGATGCCGGTGCTGCCCGCGTCGAGCTGCCGCTGCCACAGCTGCGGGGCCATGGTGGTCTTGCCGTGCGGCATGAGTTGCAGCCCCCGGGACGAACACCACCTGGCCATGACGTCAACGTTGTTGTCAATGGCTGACTGGTCCAAGGCAACCAGCGGCGTCCAGAATTCGGCGAGACGGGGCCGGGTGGCCAAAAATTCCGTCACGGTCATGCCAAACGCGCGTTCGGGGATCCCCTTGTCGCGCGGGGAAAGGCGTGCTTCCCCGAGTTCCTCCAGCCGCAGCTTCCTGGTTGCCATTCCTGCCCTGTCCCTACTTGCTTTCCGGAACGGCGGCGACCACGTCGATTTCCACGAGAATGTCCGCCAACTGCGACCCCACCGTGGTGCGCACGGGATAGGGCTCGGAGAAGAATTCCTGGTAGGCGTCGTTGAACTCGGCAAAGTCTGCCAGGTCGGCGAGGTGCACCGTGGTCTTGACGCAGTGGTCCATGGTCAGCCCCCGTTCCTTGAGGATGGCCTGCACATTGCGCAACACCTGCCGCGTCTGCTCGCCCACGGAATCGGGGACGGCTCCGGTGACGGGGTCCTGCGGCCCGAAGCCTGCCGTGTAGAAGAATCCGTTTGCCTCAATGCCCTGGCTGTAGGGGCCGGCGGGCTGCGGAGCGTTGGTGGTGCGGAACGCGGTCTTCGGGGTGAAGTTCATGAATGGTCCATTTCTGTAGGTGGTGCGGCTGTGCGGCTGGCGTTCCTTGCAGGCAAGGCTACGCGTGCAGCCGTCCTGCGTTCTCGACGTCGGGCCGGAACGAAGCATAGGCGGTTGCAACAATGCCGATGACACAGATGACGGCAGCGTAGACGATCACCGGCCACACGCTCCCGAACGCCGCGGCGAGGGCTGTTGCGATCAGGGGCGCAAAGCCGCCGCCGATGGTGTTGGAAATCTGGTAGCCGATGTTGACGCCGGTGGTGCGTGCCTCGACGTCGAACATTTCAACGAGCATCGTCTGAAGGGTGCCCTGCATGGCCACGCCGGGAATGACGAAGCCGATGATCATGCCCAGCCAGATGAGTATGGCCACCTCGGTTCCGTAGAGCACGAAGGCGGGGTAAATGAGCAGGGCAAAGCCAATGCAGCCGCCAATGTAGGTCTTGCGGCGGCCGATCTTGTCCGACAGGGCTCCCCACAACGGGGCCGCGAAGATTTGCAGGACTCCCACGATCATGGTTCCGATGAATCCAACCTGGGCGTGGGTGCCCTTGGACACCATGTAGGCCAGCCCGAAGGTCAGGATGATGTAGCCGGCGATGCTCTGAGGCAGTCCAATGAGGATGCCCAGGATGGCGTTCTTTGGGTGGCGGAAAACCTCCTTGAGGGGGGACTTGCGTTCCTGCGGCTTGTTGGCCCGGGCTGCGGCTAGTTCCTTGAACTCGTCCGATTCCTCCAGCTTGGAGCGCAGCACGATGGCCACGACGGCCAGGACCAGTGCGAACACGAACGGCATCCGCCAGCCCCACGCGATGAAGAACGAATACGATCCGGCCCCGACCAGCGTCATGAGTCCGGCCGAGGCGACATTGGCAATTCCCGCGCCGCTGATCAGCAGCGCCCCAAACAGTCCGCGGCGGCCGGCGGGTGCGTGTTCGACAACCAGGGTCGCGGCACCGCCCATCTCGCCGCCCACGAAGAGGCCCTGGCACATGCGGAAGACCAGCAGCAGGATCGGGGCGGCAATGCCAATGGCATTGGTCGAGGGAATCAGGCCGATGGCTGCCGTGGAGAGGCCCATGCCGATGACGGTGATCATGAGTGCCGTCTTGCGGCCCAGCCGGTCGCCGATGTGGCCAAAAATGAGGCCGCCAACCGGGCGCAGCAGGAAGCCGAACGCGAAACTGGCGAAGGATGACAGTGTTCCCACGACTGCATTGTCATTGGGGAAGAACACTGTGGGGAACACGGTGGCCGAGGCCAGCCCGTAGAGGTAGTAGTCGAAATACTCCATCAAGGTTCCGACCGCACCACCGGCAATGGTGCGGCGCTGTTTTGCCGAAATCGTCGATCTCCACGACGCTTGCTGCGCCTGGTGGGTTACTGCCATGGGAGCCTCCTTGCCCGCCTCAATGAATTCCTGGAGCCGCGGGCTGTGCCGCGACGTGTTTCAAATTAGCAGGGCTTGAACAATATGTCTACGGCTTTTACAATTTGTATATATTGTTTCGTGCGTATAGGACTGACATATGACTGAGGACTTTATGGCGGCGAGTGCAGCCCCAGCCGGCGTGGACCAGCTGGCCCACATGGGGACGTATGAGTCCGTGGCCGACATTCTGGTGGTGTTCCGGCCTGTCATGCACGCCATGGCTGCTGCCGCCGGACCGGGCTGCGAGGTGGTCCTGCATGATCTTTCGGCCCCGAATCCGGATCTCCGCCACACCATTGCAGCCATTGAGAACGGGCATGTCACGGGGCGTGAGATAGGGGGCCCGTCCTCGAGCCTGGGCGCAAGCGTGATCCACAACCAGTCTGCTGACCACAATGCCTTTGGCTACCGGGGCATCGCCAGCGACGGGCGCCAGCTGCGCTGCTCCTCCGTGTACTTCCGCAACGCTGCCGGGCGGATCATTGCCGCCCTGTGCATCAATGTCGACGTCAGCGCCATCCACCAGGCGCGGGCCATTCTGGGCGGACTCCTGCCGCAGGAAGCGGCGAATTTCCCGGAACAGCCCAACGAATACTTTGGCCGGGACCTGGTTTCCGTGATGGATGTGATGATTGCCGAGGCCATCCGGGAAGTCGGCAAGCCGGTGGGGCAGATGAGCCGGGATGACCGCATTGCTGTGCTCACCACCTTGGACCAGCAGGGGGTGCTGCAGATGCGCAAGGGCATTGAAAGGATTGCGGCGCGCCTGGACATCTCCAGGGTCACCGCCTACTCCTACCTTGACGAGGCCCGCAGCCAGGGCCTGGACCCGGCCACGGCCGCTGCGGAACGGTAGGGAAATATGCCACGTGCAGCCGGGACCAACTGACCCAAACGGGTGTATGGTTCAAAAATCCCCGGTCCGACGCCGAACGGGGGTTTGTGAAGGAGCATCCCTTGACGCAAAATGGGCTTGGCATCGAATCGTGGCCGCCTCCGGTCGCAGCGCTGCTCTTGGACCTGAGCGCGGATTTGGCCTGTGTGGCTGGCTATGACGGCATTTTCCGGGAAGCCACGGGCGACTGGGAGGGGCTCCTTGGCTGGACGGAAGAGGATTTGTTCTCCCGCCCCTTCATGGGTTTTGTGCACGGGGATGACGCCCGGGCCACGACGGAACAACTGGACGCCGCACGGGGAGGGACCGGCATCGTCCATTTCCAAAACCGCTTCATTGCCGCAGACGGGTCGAGCCGGTGGCTGTCCTGGACAGCCGTCGGAATGCCCGGGGAGCAGGCCTTCCGGGCCGTGGCGCAGGACCTCACGCCGAAGCACGACGCCGAAGTGCGCGGACGTGAGAGCGACCAGCGCTATCTGGACCTCATCGAGTCCGCCCACGACATTGTCCAAAGCATCCTGCCCGACGGCCACTTTGATTTCGTCAACCGCGCCTGGCACGACAACCTCGGCTACACCCTTGAGGATCTGCCCGGGCTGACCCTTTTCGACATCGTCACCGAGGCCGACCACGAACACTGCTCCATCCTCATTGCCCAGATCATGAGCGGAAAGTCCTTCGACCAGGTGGAGGTGACGTTTGTAGCCAAGGACGGGCACACCTTTCCTGTCGAGGGGAACGCGACAGGGAGGTTCCGGGACGGGCAGTTCGTTGCTACGCACACCTTTTTCAGGGATGTGAGCGACCGAAAGAAGGCGGAGGCACTGCAGGCCGCCTACCGGCGCCAGTTGGAGGATGAGGTCGCGGAACGTTCCGCAGCGCTGGTCCAGAGCGAAAAGCTGGCCACCCTTGGGCGCCTCAGCGCAGGCATGGCCCACGAACTGAACAATCCGGCCGCTGCTGCGCGGCGCGGGGCGGCACTCCTGGAAGAAACCTTTTCCAGGACCTGCTCGGCCCTGCTCACCCTGGCCCGCGCAACGCAGGACCCCGCCGAAGCCAAGCAGCTTGCCAAGCTCATGGAAGCCGCCGCGGCACACCCAAAGGACTCCGGCCGGCTGGACCCGCTGGACCGGGGCGACCGTGAGGACGAGGTGGGGGACTGGCTGGCGGCCCACGGGCTCGCCGATTCCTGGGATGCTGCGGGCTCCCTTGTCGAACTGGGGATGGCCGCGGCGGACCTTGACGGGTTGGCAGCAACGTTCGCCCCGGGCCGCCTGGAGGCAGCGATCACGGCCCTGTCGGAGGCGCACAACGCGTATGGCCTCATCGCCCAGATCGGGCACGGGTCGGCACGCATTTCGCAGATCGTGGGCGCGCTCAAGGACTACAGCTACATGGACCGCGCACCTGTGCAGGATGTCGACGTCCAGGAAGGGCTCAACGGAACGCTCGTCATGCTCGCGTCCAAGCTCAGGCTGGGCATCGAGGTGGTCCGCGACTACGGTGCCGATGTTCCCCGCATCGAAACCCTGGGCAGCGAACTGAACCAGGTGTGGACCAACCTCATTGACAATGCTGCCGATGCGATGGACGGTGCCGGGCACCTGACCATCCGCACCCGGACCGCCGAAGGCGGGGTCGCCGTCGAGATCGAGGACGACGGGCCCGGCATTCCGCCCGAGGTGGTGGGGAAAGTGTTTGAACCGTTCTTCACCACGAAGCCCCCGGGCCAAGGGACCGGGCTGGGGCTGAGCATTGTCTCCAACATGGTCCGGGGCATGGGCGGCACCATTGACGTGGTGTCTGCGCCCCGGCACACCGTGTTCCGGGTGTGGCTGCCGCTTCGGCTGCCCGACACCGGAGCCACCGCGGGTGACACGCACAACGGGAGGCCGGCATGACTATGAACGCAGCGGCGCCGCAGCGGCCCGTGATTCTCGCCGTCGACGACGACCCAGCTGTCCTCAGTGCGGTGCGAGGGGACCTGCGCAGCCGGTACGGGCGCCACTACCGGGTGCTGACGGCGGCTGGCGGCGCCGAGGCCGTCGGCACCCTCAGGCAGTTGAAAGTCCGGGGCGACGCGACCGCCGTCGTGGTCTCTGATCAGCGCATGCCTGGGGTTGCCGGGACAGAGGTGCTCACTGCTGCCCGGCAGCTGTTCCCCGGGGTGCGCACAGTGCTGCTCACCGCCTACGCCGACACGGAGGTGGCCATTGGGGCCATCAACGACCTTCACCTTGACTACTACATCCTCAAGCCCTGGGACCCGCCCGAGGAGCGGCTGTTCCCCGTCATCGACGACCTGCTGGAAGACTGGCACGCCAACAACCAGCCCAGTTTTGCCCTGACACGGGTGGTTGGCAGCCGGTGGTAGGCGCGCACGCATGAGGTCCTCGACTACCTGCAGCGCAACCAGATCCCGATGCAGTGGTTCGACGTCGACGCCAGCCGGGAGGGCCGGCAATTGTTTGAGGCTGCAGGACAGGACGGGCTGCCCCTCGTCATCACCCCGGATGGCACAGCCCTCCACGCCCCCGACGTGGCCGCCCTGGCTTCGGCGCTGGGCCACAAGACCCACGCCGACGGCGAGGTCTTCGACCTGGCGATCATTGGGGCAGGGCCCGCCGGGCTGGCTGCCGCCGTGTACGGGGCCAGCGAGGGCTTGCGGACAGTCTGCCTCGAGGCAATGGTCCCCGGCGGGCAGGCGGGGCAATCCTCACGCATCGAAAACTACCTGGGATTTCCGACAGGGATTTCCGGGGCCGACCTTGCCCGGCGGGCCGTGACACAGGCCCGGAGATTCCAGGTGCAGCTGCTGGCGCCGTCGCCCGCCGCGGGCCTTGACCTTTCGGGACCGTACCCCCGGCTGGAGCTGGCGGACGGTGCTGCCATCAGCGCCGGTGCCGTCATACTGGCCTGCGGAGTCGCCTACAACAGCCTCGGCGTCCCCGGCAGCTCCGAATTGGAGGGCCGCGGCGTGTTCTATGGGGCCTCACTGGGCGAGCGCGACACCGTCCGCGGTGAGGACATTGTGATTGTGGGCGGGGCCAACTCGGCCGGCCAGGCGGCCGTCTACTTCTCCGAGTACGCGCGCTCCGTGACCATCCTGTGCCGTGCCAGCGAGCTTGGCGCCAAGATGTCCGCATACCTCGTGGAGCAAATTGCGGGGTGCGCGAACATCACTGTCCGTTGCGGGACATCCGTGCTTTCGGTTGAGGGTTCGGAACGCCTGGAGGGCGTGGTCATTCACGATGCCGCCACGGGCGTCAGCGAACGCCTGCCGGCGTCGGCGCTGTTTGTCTTTATCGGCGCCCTGCCGCGCACCGACTGGCTGCCGCCGCAGATAGCGAGGGACGGGCGCGGATTCATCCTCACGGGGCCCGCGCTGGGCGGGCGGCGCCACCGTACGGCCGACGGAGACCGCGATCCGTTCCTGTATGAGACGAGCGCAGCGCGCGTTTTTGCCGTCGGGGACGTCCGGGCCAGCTCCGTCAAGCGGGTTGCCTCCGCAGTGGGCGAGGGGTCGGTGGCCGTCCAGTTTGTCCACCAGGTCCTGCATGGCTGAAGGCGGGACGGGGCAGATGGATTGTTCTTGAGCCGGCGGGCCATCCGGGCCCCGACTTTCACTGGAGATAAGGATATTTTCGATGAGTAGTGCGAACACGGGCCAGGCCAAGGGCCGGGGGCTGGAGGTACGGTCGATTGACTATGTGCCGCTGAGCGAACGCCACGGGAAGGTCTCCCACATTGGGCCCCTGTGGTTCATGAGCAATGCCCAGATCGCCACGCTTGCCGTGGGCCTGATCAGCATCACGACCGGTGGAAACCTGGTCTGGTCACTCATTGCCATCGCCGCGGGGACCTTGGTGGGGACCTTGTTCATGGCGGCCCACTCATCGCAGGGGCCGCAGCTGGGCCTTCCGCAAATGATCCAGTCCCGTCCTCAGTTCGGCTACATTGGGGCCCTGCTGGTGTGGCTGTTCGCCTATTTGCAGTATGCCGGCTTCAACATCTTCAACACCGTCCTGGCCGGCCAGGCCTTGGCCGGATCCGTCCACAGCGGTTCGGTCAACGTGTGGTTCTGGGTGGTGACGATTGTCGCCGTCGTCGTGGCCCTTTTTGGCTATGACCTCATTCATGGCTTTGAGCGCTACCTGACGTACCTGACCATCGCCATGCTGGCCCTGCTGACGGTGGCGGTCGTGACCCACCTCTCCATGCCGGCCGGGGCCTTCGACCTGGCCGACTTTCACCTGGTGCCCTTCCTGGGCCAATTGGGCGTTGCCGCCGGCTACCAGATTTCCTGGGCCATCTACGTTTCCGACTACTCCCGCTACCTGCCGCCAACGTCAGCGCGTGGCACCTTCCGGTGGACCTTCTGGGGAAGTTCACTTGGCGGCATCTGTGTGATGTTCCTCGGCGCCTTCATCGCCGCCGCGGCAGGCAAGAACTTCGACACCATCGGCTCGATTCAAGCCACCGCGGGCAAGCTGTTCCCGGGATTCGGATCAATTGCCCTGTTCATTGCCGCCTTGGGCCTGGTCTCAGTTACCGCCCTGAACATGTATGGGGGTTCGCTCACGCTGATCTCATCGATCGACAGCGTGCGGACCATCCGGCCCACGCTCAGATTGCGGGTGGTGACGATTTTGATTACGGCTGCGCTTTCGCTGGTCTTCGCCAACCTCGCCTCCGCCGACTTCCTGGCTAACTTCAACGACTTCCTGCTGCTGGTCCTGTACTTCTTCATCCCGTGGACGGCCGTCAACCTGACCGACTACTTCATCGTCCGCAAGGGCCACTATGCCATCGCGGAGATCTTCAAGCCCAACGGCATCTATGGGCGGTGGGGCTGGCCGGGAATCATCGCCTACCTGGTGGGGTTCGTCGTCATGATTCCCTTCTTCTCGGCCGGCGCGCTCTTCGTTGGCCCAGTGGCGGCTGCCATGAACGGGGCCGACATCTCGCTGTTCATCGGGCTTCCTGTCTCGGCAGTTCTGTACTGGCTGCTCACCCGGAACATCGATGTGGCCGGCGAGGCTGAACTGGCCCGGGCACAGGCCGCTCAACTGGAAGAGGCGGCCCACGAGCACATCCTGCCGTAGCCCGGGGACTCCGACGTCAGTTCCCCGGGTTGCCGGCCGTCGGAAAATTTGGCGTCTGCCACCTCTCGCCGGTGGCCGTGATGGCGAAGGCTTCGACGCCCGAAAGCCCGCTGATCCAGGATTTCGCCTTGTCGCCCATGGCGAGTGCGGCCGTGGCATAGGCGTCCACCGTGGTCAGGTGCCGGCCCGTGACGGTGATGCTGGCCAAAGCCGTTGCAGGCCGTCCGGAGATGGGGTCAATGATGTGCTGTCCGCGTTCCGCAGTGCTGGAGGTGGCAACAGCCATGTCCGTGCCGGCGACAGTGGTGGCCAGGGCGGTACGGCGGAAGGGGTCAGCGATGCCAATGGTCCACGGCCGGCCGTCCTGAGGCTTGCCAAGGAGCTGGATGTCTCCTCCTCCGTTCACGGCGTGGGCGGTTGAGCCGGCGGCCTGGAGCATGGTGGAGGCCCGCTCGACGGCCCAGCCCTTGACCATTCCGGACGGATCCAGCCCTCCCGGAAGCCGGGCCGTGAAGTATCCGCCACTGTCGCGGGAGGCTTGTTCGCACAGCTCAAGGACTTCATGGACTTCGGGACTGCACTCCCCGAGCTCGAGACCGCCGCGGTCAAGTAGTGAAATTTCGCTGTCGGGCCTATAGGTGGAAAACATGGCGTCCATGCGGTGGAGCCAGTCAACGACACCCTGCAGTGCGTGGGCGCTGACGCCCGGCGCACGGATGTCGAAGGAAAAGACAGTCCCCATGCACGGCTCCACCCGGCGCATGGGCCCATGATCGAACGCACGGCTTCCCGGCTTCACTTGATGCCGATCTTGTCCAGCGCGCTCTGCAACGACGTCAGGTAGCCTTCGCTCGTGTAGGTCCCCCCGGACACCATGTCGACGTGCGCGCTTTGGGCCGTGAGCACTTCCTGAGTGAGTTGGGGTATGGCATAGCTGTTGATTTGCTGGTCGCGGCGGTTCCCGGAGGGGACTTGAATGGCTGTCACGTCCGTGATCTTGGTCCCCGTGACGGTCACCTGCACCTGGACGGGCCCATACTGGGTTTCCACCGTGGTGCCGGTAAGCGTGCTGGTCCCGGTGGCCGGTGCCCCGGTAGCCGGCGCGCCGGTGGCCGTGGGGCCGCTCAAGGGTTGCCGGCTGGCGCCGGCGGTGGGCGAGGAGGCCGCGACCGGTCCCGTGCTGGTGGTTTCCGGCATGGGGTGTGTCTTGAATCCAAGCAGCAAAACTATCCCGGCAATGGTGGCGGCTATGGTGACAATGGCGCGTTTCACGGGGCGCTCCTACAGCTCGAAGGATTCGTGGTGGATCTGCCGCGGGCGAACACCCGCAGCCCGCAGGCCCTTGATGGCCTCCGCCGTCATGCCAGGCGGTCCGCAAAGGTAGACATCCCTGTGGGCAAGGTCGGGCACGGCGGCGAGGAGGCGCCTGGCCGCGAGCGGATTGGCATTGCCGGAACGGTGGGGGCCGACGGCGTAGTAAACCCTTGTGCCCCTCGTCGCGGCGATGGAGTCGAGTTCGGAGCGGAAGAGCACATCGGATTCGGAACTGGCCCGGTACATCATGAGCACCTCGCCGGGCACTCCCTCAAGGGTTTCAAAGAGGGCGCGCAGGGGAGTGATCCCCACGCCGCCGCCCAGGAGCAGGACCTTCCGGCGGCGCCGGAGCCTGGCAGTGAATGCCCCGTATGGCCCTTCGGCGACGACTCTTGTTCCGGCCCGCAGATACCGGAGCTGGTGGCTGTGTTCGCCCAGGTCCTTCACCGTGATGCGCACGCTGTTGGATGCGGCGGGGGCGGACAGTGAGAACGGGTTGGCTGCCCACCATGAATCCCTGGTGAGGAAGCGCCACCGGAAGAACTGTCCTGGCTCGGTGGCCAGTTCCTCCAGGTGGCGCCCCGAAATGACAATGGACACAACCCCGGGTCCCTCGGCGTACACCTGCGCAACCCGCATGCGGTGGCGCAAGGCCTGGCGGAGGGGGGTGAGGATCCGGTGCCACAGCAGCAGCGCCCCCACGGCAATGTACAGGGCCGACCACAGGATTCGGGCCGGCAGGTTGTTGATGAAGTCCGCGCCCGTGGAAAATTGGTGGCTGAAGGCCAGCGCCACGGCCAGGTGGGTGTAGAAATGCAGGTAGAACCAGGTTTCATACTTCAGCCGGGCGCGGGCGGCCCGGGCCGAGACCATCCCCACGCCCAACAGCAGCAGCCCGGCCACCGTTGCAGCGAGCACGTCCGGGTAGCTGAGGATCAGCACCACGCCCTGGTGCAGGAAGTTGGTGTGGGAGGTGACCGCATAGCCCCACGTGATGAGAAGCCCGTGAGCCACGGTCAGTCCGACGGCGTAGCGCCCGCCCATGGCATGCCAGCGGGACAGCCGGTCCGTCCCGACGCCGCGGTCCAAGGCGGGTATGCGGGACATGAGGGCAATGAGCACCACCACGGCATAGCCGGCCATCAGTCCCGTAATCCGCCCGGCCCCGGTCAGCCAGTCACCAAGCCCGGAAACATTCGGCGTGTCGAACCACCACAAACTGAGGACGGCGGCCGCTCCGGCCCAGACCAGCCACAACACGGCGGCGGGACGGACGCACCTGATTCGGCCATGCACCCTGTCCGCTCGTGGCAGGGCCTGCGCCCGCAGCATATTGACCACTTGCCATTCTCCGCTCCGTGAAATGTAGGCGAGGCAACTCTTGGGCCGCCCCTGGAACACAACCCCACGGAGAGAATTTATGTGGTGTACCCGATTTCTTTCCGCCAAGCATCTGGGAGCCTGCTGTGACTTCGCGGCCGTGGGCGGTGGCCGGCATGAGTTATGGCGGGCGCCAGGCCTGGTGAGAAGTGCGCCGGCGGGCCAATACCCGGGTGATGCCCGAAATCCGCCAACATGACCCACAGTGTCGCCGCACGGAGGACCCAGTTCGAGGCTTCAGAAGTTACGTTGAAAGTCATCTTGAGAAGGGGATGCGCAGAACGTGGGTGGGCATCGTGCCAAAAGACGACTCCGAACAGTCTGCACCCATAACGGGGATTTGATTGGCCGCTGTGTGCACCACTGGACGGTTCGGACGCTGGTAGGGTCAGGAACCAGGCCCCATGCCCGGGGGCACCACATGGTTGGCCCCTGAACCGGCCACCTCGATGCGCAATATGGTGGA
>NZ_JAJLOZ010000043.1:0-37912 GCF_025548615.1 Arthrobacter sp. A2-55
TTCGTCGCCGAGCTCAACAGCCGCTTCAACCCCGCCCGCATCGAGCGCCTGGCCGAGCGCACCACTAAGCGTGAACACGTGGCCGCCAAGGGCGGGCTGGACTTCCTGCCGGAGACGGCCGGGATCCGCGCCGGCGAGTGGCAGGTTGCCCCCGCCCCGGCGGCGCTGACCGACCGCCGCGTGGAAATGACGGGCCCCGCGTCCCCGGCCAAGATGGCCATCAACGCCCTGAACTCCGGCGCCAAGGTGTGGCTGGCCGACCTCGAGGACGCCAGCACGCCGCTGTGGGCCAATGTGGTGGACGCCGTGCTGAACCTGCGCGACGCCGCCCTCGGAACCCTCGAGTACACCTCGCCCGAGGGCAAGGAATACCGGCTGCGCACGGACGCGCCCCTGTCCGTCGTCGTCGCCCGCCCCCGCGGCTGGCACCTGGAGGAGACCCACCTCCTGCTCAACGGCGCACCCACCTCGGGCGCCCTCGTGGACTTTGGCCTGCACTTCTTCCACACGGCCAAGCTGCTGCTCGCCAACGGCCAGGGCCCGTACTACTACCTGCCGAAGATGGAAAGCCACCTTGAGGCCCGCCTCTGGAACGACGTCTTTGTGTTTGCCCAGGACTACCTCGGCATCCCCCAGGGCACCGTCCGGGCCACCGTGCTCATCGAGACCATCCCGGCCGCCTTCGAAATGGACGAGATCCTTTACGAGCTCCGCGACCACGCCTCCGGCCTGAATGCCGGCCGCTGGGACTACCTCTTCAGCATCATCAAGTACTTCCGCGACGCCGGCGCCGCCTTTGTGCTCCCGGACCGCGGGCAGATCACCATGACGGCACCGTTCATGCGCGCCTACACCGAGCTGCTGGTGAAGACCTGCCACAAGCGCGGCGCCTTCGCCATGGGCGGCATGGCCGCCGTCATCCCCAACAGGCGCGAGCCCGAGGTCACCGCCGCGGCGTTCGAGAAGGTCCGCGCGGACAAGACCCGCGAGGCAAACGACGGCTTTGACGGTTCCTGGGTGGCCCACCCGGACCTGGTGCCGGTCTGCCAGGAAGTGTTCGACGCCGTTCTCGGCGCGCGCCCGAACCAGCTGGACAAGCAGCGCCCCGAGGTGGAGGTCACCGCCGCCCAGCTGCTGGACATCGCCTCCGCCAAGGGCACCGTCACCGAGGCGGGACTGCGCCTGAACCTGTACGTTGCCGTCGCCTACACGGCCGTCTGGCTCTCGGGCAGCGGCGCCGTGGCCATCCACAACCTCATGGAGGACGCCGCCACCGCGGAAATCTCCCGGTCCCAGGTGTGGCAGCAGATCCACAACGCCGCCACCCTCGCGGACTCCGGCAAGACCGTCACCCGCGAACTGGTCACGGAAATCCTGGCCGAGGAAACTGCCAAGCTGCACGGTGAAGTGGGAGACGCCGCCTTCGCCAAGTATTACAAGCCGGCCAGCGACCTCATCGCCGACATCGTCCTCTCCGAGGACTACGCAGACTTCCTGACCGTCCCGGCCTACGAACTGGCGGCGGCCTCATGAGTCCGACGCCGGCACTTTCGGCGGCGGACCTCGCCCAGATCGACGCGTCCCTGAAGGACACGGACCGGCTGCTGGAGGGCAACTACCCGGGCGACGACGGATCCCGTCAGCCCGTGCACACCGTCTACGTTCCGGCTGACAGGTTCACCCCCGACCTGGCCGCGGACTGGGGCCGGCAGGCCCTGGCCACGGTCGAGGCCAACGGCGGGCTGGAGCACCTCGGCGCGCTGCTGGGCCAGGATGCCGCCCTGGCCGCCGAGGTGGCACCGCGCGTTGCCGCCAAGCTGGCCGCCGAGCCCATCGAGGACCTGCGCCTGGACTTTGAGGACGGCTACGGCAACCGCGGCGACGAGGCGGAGGACGCCGACGCCGTCAAGGCAGGCCAGGCCGTGGCCGCAGCAGTTGCCGCCGGGACGGCCCCGCCGTTCATCGGCATCCGCTTCAAGTGCTTTGAGGAAGCCACGCGTGCCCGCGGGCTGCGCACCCTTGACCTCTTTGTTTCCACACTGGCCGACGCCGGCGAACTGCCGGCAGGCCTTGTCCTGACACTGCCCAAGGTCACCACGGTGGACCAGGTCAAGGCGATGGAGTTCGCCGTCGGGCGTCTCGAGACGGCGCACTCGCTGCCGGCGGGCAGGCTCCGCTTTGAGGTGCAGGTGGAAACACCGCAGCTGATCATCGGCGCGGACGGCACCTCGCCGGTGGCCCGGCTGGCGCACGAGGTGCCGGGGCGGATCACCGCCTTGCACTACGGCACCTATGATTACAGCGCATCGCTGGAAATCAGTGCGCAGTACCAGTCCATGGAGCACCCCGTGGCGGACTTTGCCAAGGAAGTCATGCAGCTGGCCGTGGCCGGCACCGGCATCCGGCTCTCCGACGGCTCCACCAACGTCATCCCGATGGGGGACGGCACGGAGGACGCCTGGCGCCTGCACGGCCGCCTGGTGCGCCGTTCGCTGGAACGCGGCTACTACCAGGGCTGGGACATGCACCCGGCACACCTGCCCAGCCGCTTTTCCGCCACGTACGCCTTCTACCGCCAGGGCCTGCCGGCCGCGGCGGCCCGGCTGGCCAACTACGTTTCCCGCACCGAAGGCGCCGTCATGGACGAGCCCGCCACGGCCCGCGCGCTGGCCAACTTTGTGCTGCGCGGCGTGGTGTGCGGAGCCGTCGGCGCCGACGAAGTGCAGGCCCAGGCAGGCCTTGACCAATCACAATTGACGGCGCTGGCCCACCCGCGGCTCGCCACCGTCCACCAGTAAAGGACTCATTGATGGGCAAGTACTATTCCCCCGCAGGCGGGCTTCCGCCGCAGACACACCTGACCACCGAGCGCGCCATTGTCACGGAGGCGTACACCGTCATCCCCAAGGGCGTCATGACGGACATTGTGACGAGCAACCTGCCCGGGTTCACCAACACCCGGGCCTGGATCATCGCACGCCCGATCTCCGGCTTCGCCACCACGTTCTCGCAGCTGATTGTGGAGATCGGAGCCGGCGGCGGTGCGCCGCGCGCCGAGTTTGAGCCCGGTGTGGAGGGCGTCATCTTTGTCACCCAGGGCAAGGTCAACCTGACCCTCGAGGGCGAACTGCACGCACTCGAGGAGGGCGGCTACGCGTACCTGGCCGCCGGTTCCAGCTGGGGCCTGGAGAACGTCTCCGACGGCCCGGTCACCTTCCAGTGGATCCGCAAGGCCTATGAGCGCCTTGAGGGCTACGAGGCAAAGTCCTTCGTCACGAGCGATTCCGAGGTGGAACCCACCGCGATGCCGGACACCAACGGCGCCTGGAAGACCACCCGCTTCACGGACTCCTCCGACCTGGCCCACGACATGCAGGTCAACATTGTCACCTTCCAGCCCGGCGGCGTGATCCCGTTCCCGGAGACCCACGTCATGGAGCACGGCCTGTACGTGCTGGAGGGCAAGGCCATGTACCTGCTCAACAACGACTGGGTTGAGGTGGAGGCCGGCGACTTCATGTGGCTGCGCGCCTTCTGCCCCCAGGCCTGCTACGCCGGCGGCCCGGGCGAATTCCGCTACCTGCTGTACAAGGACATGAACCGCCAGATCAAGCTGACGTAAGGTTCCCGCGGCTTTTGCCGCCGTTCCCGTATTTTGCCGCCGCTCCACCGGTGGCATTTTGCGGGAGCGGCGGCATTTTTGCGTTTGGGAGGGTCAGGACAGGCGTTTCCCTGCGGATGATGAAGTGGGACACATCAAACACCCGCAGCCCCCTTGACTACGCGCCACACCTTGCCTAGACTTTTCATAAAGCAGAATCTAAATTCCACTAGATGAAAATCAAAGGGAATGACAAGCCACAACGGAACGCCGACGTTCCACGGGAAGGACCCCACGATGACGTACACAGTGAACTGCTCCATCCTCCTCACGGAGCTGCCCCTGCTGGAACGCCCCGCCGCCGCCAAGGCTGCCGGCTTCGACGCCGTGGAATTCTGGTGGCCCTTCGCCTCCTCCGTCCCGGCTGACGCCGAGGTCACCGCATTTGAACGCGCCATCACCGACGCCGGCGTGCAGCTCACGGGCCTGAACTTCAACGCCGGGGACATGCCCGCCGGTGACCGCGGCCTGGTCTCCTGGACAGGCCGAGAAAAGGAGTTCCTGGACAACATTGACGTTGTCGCGGGCATCGGAGGCCGCCTGGGCTGCAAGGGCTTCAACGCCCTCTACGGCAACCGCCAAGACGGCACCTCGGCGCAGGCGCAGGACGAGACAGCACTGGAGAACCTCCGGGCAGCCGCCAAGGGCGTCGCCGCCATCGGCGGCACCGTGCTGCTGGAACCGGTCTCCGGCACCCCCGCCTACCCGATCAAAACGGCCCAGGACGCCCTGGACGTCATCGCCAACGCCGGAGCGGAGAACATCAAGCTGCTCGCCGACTTCTACCACCTGGCAGTCAACGGCGACGACGTTGCCGCCGTCATTGAAAACCACGCCAAGGACTTCGGCCACATCCAAATCGCCGACAACCCCGGCCGCGGCGCCCCAGGCACGGGAACCCTGCCCCTCGGCGAGTGGATCACCCGCAGCCGCGAACTGGGCTACACCGGCCACATCGGGCTTGAATACAAGGCCGCCGCAGCGGACGCCTTCACCTGGGCCATCCGCCAGCCCGCCGCCAGCAACTAACCCGCACTTCACGCAAAGGACACACAATGAGCAACGTTGCAGTTATCGGTCTCGGAATCATGGGCCTTCCCATGGCAGTCAACCTCGTCAAGGCAGGCCACACGGTCACCGGCTACAACCGCAGCCAAGGCGCCATTGACAAGCTTGCCGCCGCCGGAGGCCGCGGCGCCACCAGCATTGCCGACGCCGTCAAGGACGCCGACGTCGTCATCACCATGGTCCCTGACTCCCCCGACGTCGAGGCAGTGGTTTCCGGTGCCGACGGCGTCTTCGCCAACGCCGCCAAGGGCACCCTGTGGATCGACGCCAGTTCCATCCGCCCGGACGTGGCCAAGCGCCTCTCCGACGACGCCGTGGCGGCCGGCATCCGCCCCCTCGACGCCCCCGTTTCCGGGGGAGAGCAGGGCGCCATCGACGGCGTGCTCTCCATCATGGTGGGCGGCGACGCGAAGGATTTCGCGGACGCCCAGGACGTGCTCAACGCCGTCGGCAAGACGATCGTCCACGTGGGCCCCTCGGGCTCCGGCCAGACGGTGAAAGCTGCAAACCAGCTGATCGTGGCCGTCAACATCCAGGCACTCTCCGAAGCCATCGTCTTCCTCGAGGCCTACGGCGTTGACACCGACGCCGCCCTCAAGGTCCTCGGCGGCGGTCTCGCCGGCTCCAAGGTCCTGGACCAAAAGGGTGCGAAGATGCTGGCCCGCAACTTCGACCCCGGCTTCCGCCTGGCCCTGCACAACAAGGACCTAGGCATTGTCACCGCAGCCGCCCGCGAAGCCGGCGTCACCGTCCCGCTTGGCTCGGCCGTGGCCCAGCTGGTCACCTCCATGGTGGCCCAGGGCGACGGCGCCCTGGACCACTCAGGCCTCTTCAAGCAGGCCCTGGCCTCATCCGGGCGCAAGTAGCACCACCCCCACCCACTGACTTTCCCACCTGCTTTTCAAGGAGCACCCCATGACTAAAATGCGCACCGTTGACGCGGCCATCCTGATCTTGGAGAAGGAAGGCGCCACGGAAATCTTCGGACTGCCCGGCGCGGCCATCAACCCGTTCTATTCCGCCATGAAGGACCACGGCGGCATCAACCACACCCTGGCCCGCCACGTTGAAGGCGCCTCCCACATGGCGGACGGCTACTCCCGGGCCGCCGAAGGGAACATCGGCGTCTGCACCGGCACCTCCGGCCCCGCAGGCACCGACATGATCACCGGCCTGTACGCGGCCTGGGCCGATTCGGTCCCGATGCTGTGCATCACCGGCCAGGCCCCCGTGGCCAAGCTGCACAAGGAAGACTTCCAGGCTGTGGACATCGAAACCATCGCCGCCCCGGTCACCAAGCTGGCCATGACGATCAAGGAACCGGGCCAGATTCCCGGCGCCTTCCAGAAGGCGTTTTACCTGATGCGTTCCGGCCGTCCCGGCCCGGTTCTGCTGGACCTGCCCATCGACGTGCAGATGGCCGAGATCGAATTCGACATTGACGCCTACGAGCCGCTGGCCCCGAACAAGCCGGCCGCCACCCGCAAGCAGGCCGAGAAGGCCCTGGACATCCTGCTGGCCGGCAAGCACCCCCTGATCGTGGCCGGCGGCGGCGTCATCAGCGCCGAGGCCTCCGCCCAGCTGGTGGAGCTGGCCGAGCTGCTGTCCATCCCCGTCATCCCCACGCTGATGGGCTGGGGCGCCATCCCGGACAACCACCCGCTGATGGCCGGCATGGTGGGCCTGCAGACCGCCCACCGCTACGGCAACGCGACGTTCCTGGAGTCCGACGCCGTCATTGGCATCGGCAACCGCTGGGCCAACCGCCACACCGGCGGCCTGGACACCTACACCAAGGGCCGCAAGTTCGTCCACGTGGACATCGAACCAACCCAGATCGGCCGCGTCTTCGCCCCGGACCTGGGCATCGTTTCCGACGCCGCAGCCGCCCTGGACGTGCTGCTGGAGGCCGCCCGCGAGCGCAAGGCCGCAGGCACCGTCCCGGACTACACCTCCTGGGCCAACGAGTGCGCCGCACGCAAGGGCAGCCTGCAGCGCAAGACGCACTTCGACAACGTGCCCATGAAGCCCCAGCGCGTGTACGAGGAAATGAACAAGGCATTCGGCGAGGACACCACGTACGTGTCCACGATCGGCCTGTCCCAGATTGCCGGTGCGCAGATGCTGCACGTCTTCGGCCCCCGCCGCTGGATCAACGCCGGCCAGGCGGGCCCCCTGGGCTGGACCGGCCCGGCAGCCCTCGGCGTGGTCCGCGGCAAGCCCGGCCAGCCCGTCGTCGCCCTGTCCGGCGACTACGACTTCCAGTTCATGATCGAGGAACTGGCCGTCGGCGCCCAGTTCAAGCTGCCGTACATCCACGTGGTGGTCAACAACTCCTACCTCGGCCTGATCCGCCAGTCGCAGCGCGGCTTCAAGATGGACTACCACGTGTCGCTGGCGTTCGAGAACATCAACTCCCCGGAAACCAACGGCTACGGCGTGGACCACATCAAGGTCGCCGAGGGCCTGGGCTGCAAGGCGGTCCGCGTGGAGCGCCCTGAGGACATGCCCGCCGCGTTTGCCGAAGCCAAGCGGCTCATGGACGAGTTCCAGGTTCCCGTGGTGGTCGAGGCCATCCTGGAGCGTGTCACCAACATCGCGATGGGCACCGAGCTGGACAACGTCAACGAGTTCAACGACCTGGCCGAGACGGCAGCCGACGCACCGACTGCCATCATGGCGCTGTCGATGCTGGGTTAGGGCCGTGCCATGCGCGTCATCCTAGCCCCGGACAAATTCAAGGGGTCCCTGTCCGCTCCCGAGGTGGCCCACCACCTGGCCGCGGGCCTCCGCTCGGCGAACCTGGGCCTGGAGATTGAGCTGGTCCCGCTGGGCGACGGCGGCGAAGGCACGGTTGAGGCCGCCATCGCCGCCGGGTTCACCCGGGTCACCGCCACGGTGGAGGGCCCCACGGGCGGCGCCGTTGAAGCGGACTATGCCGTCCAGGGTGCCACGGCCGTCATCGAGATGGCGGCGGCCTCCGGCCTGAACGTGCTCGACGGCGGCACCCTGGTCCCGCTGACGGCGTCCAGTTTCGGCACGGGCCAGCTGGTGACGGCGGCGCTGGACCACGGCTGCACGGAAATTGTCCTGGGCGTGGGCGGCAGCGCCTGCACCGACGGCGGCGCCGGCATGCTTGCCGCCCTCGGCGCGAAACTGCTGGACGCGCGGGAGCGGCCCATCCCCCGGGGCGGGGCTGCACTGGCCGCCGTGTCGCGGATCGTGCTGGAAACCCTGGACCCCCGGCTGGCCGGCACGCACTTCACCCTGGCCAGCGACGTGGACAACCCGCTCCTGGGGCCGGACGGCACCGCCGCCGTCTTCGCCCCGCAGAAGGGTGCCTCCCTGGCCCAGGTGGACCAGCTGGAAAACGCCCTGGAACGCTACTTCCGGGTGCTGTCCAATGAACTGGGCATGCACTCGGTGGACGCCAGCGACCACCCGGGTTCCGGTGCCGCGGGCGGCGTGGGCTTTGCGGCCCTGGCCGTGCTGAATGCTTCCCGCCGCCCGGGAATCGACGTGGTCATGGAGCTGACTGCACTGGCGCAGCGGATCCCCGGCGCCGCCGTCGTCATTACCGGCGAGGGCAGCCTGGACCACCAAAGCCTGCGCGGCAAGGCCCCTGTGGGGGTTGCCGCCGCGGCACAGCTGGCCGGGGTCCGGACGCTGGCCGTTTGCGGGCGCACCACGCTGAATGAATCAACACTGCGCGGCGCCGGCTTTGCCCGGACGTTCGCGCTGACCGACCTTGAGCCCGACACCTCCCGCTGCATGAGCCATGCGGGGGAGCTGTTGGAGCGGATCGGTGCCACCATTGGATTGGAACTGGCCGCGGCCCTGAAAGAGGAGACCTCCCTTGTCTGAAACAACACAGCCTGACTCAACAACTTTTGACCTCGTCATCCGCGGCGCGAACGTCCTCACCCCGGCAGGCACCGGCGCATTTGAGGTGGGCGTGAACGCCGGCGTGATTGCCGCCGTCGTGCCGCTCGGCGCGGGCCTGGCAGGCCGCGAAACCCTTGAGCTGGCCGCGGACGAAACCCTGCTGCCGGGCCTGGTGGACAGCCATGTCCACATCAACGAGCCCGGGCGCACGGACTGGGAGGGCTTCGCCTCCGCCACCCGGGCCGCGGCTGCCGGCGGCGTCACCACCGTGGTGGACATGCCGCTGAACAGCATCCCGCCCACGACCACGGTGGCCCACCTCGAGCTCAAGCGCCAGGCCGCCGCCGGGCAGACGTTTGTCAACGTGGGCTTCTGGGGAGGGGCCATCCCGGGCAACACCGCGGACCTCCACCCCCTCCACGACGAGGGTGTATTCGGCTTCAAGTGCTTCCTCATCCACTCCGGCGTGGACGAGTTCCCGCACCTGGAAGCCGCGGAAATGGAGACTGACCTGGCGGAGATCGGCTCCTTCGGTTCACTGCTCATTGTCCATGCCGAGGACTCGCGGACCATCGAGGAGGCCCCGGCCGTGCCCGGCCGGCACTACGCCGATTTCCTCGCCTCGCGCCCCCGTTCCGCCGAGAACACTGCCATCGCCCAGGTTATCGACGCGGCCCGCCGCACCGGCGCCCGCGCCCACATCCTGCACCTCTCCTCCGCCGAGGCGCTCCCGCTCATCGCGGCTGCGAAGGCCGACGGCGTCCGGATCACCGTGGAGACCTGCCCGCACTACCTCACCCTGCAGGCCGAGGACGTGCCGGACGGCGCCACCGCGTACAAGTGCTGCCCGCCCATCCGCGAGGCCGGCAACCGCGAACAGCTCTGGCAGGGTCTGGAAGACGGCACCATCGACTGCATCGTCTCCGACCACTCCCCCAGCACCCTGGACCTGAAGGACCTGGAAAATGGCGACTTCGCCGTGGCCTGGGGCGGCGTGTCCTCGCTCCAGCTGGGCCTGCCGCTCATCTGGACCGAGGCCCGCAAGCGCGGCATCCCGCTGGAAACAGTGGTCGGCTGGATGTCCTCCGCACCGGCCAAGCTGGTGGGGCTGGAGTCCAAGGGCCGCCTGGCCGTGGGCGCCGACGCCGATTTCTCCATCTTCGCCGCCGACGAATCCCAGGTGGTGGACGTGACCCGGCTCAAGCACAAGAACCCCATCACCCCGTACGACGGCGCATCCCTGACCGGCGTGGTCCGGCGCACCTTCCTGGCCGGTGCCGAGATTGACGGCGTCACCCCCACGGGCAAGCTGCTGCGCAATCCGGCGGTTCCGGCTGTCGAGCCTGTCGAGACCCCCGGGACCAGGGAGTCCCGTGCCTGAGGCCGTCCTGCTGCCCGCCCTGGGCGAAAGCGTCACCGAAGGCACCGTCACCCGGTGGCTGAAGGAGGTGGGCGACACCGTCGAGCTGGACGAGCCGCTCCTGGAGGTCTCCACCGACAAGGTCGACACCGAGCTGCCTTCCCCCTTTGCCGGCGTCCTCGAAGCCATCCTGGTCCGCGAAGACCAGACCGCCGAAATCGGCCAGGTGCTGGCCCACATCGGCACCGCGGTGGTCGAGACCCCGGCACCGGTGGTCGAGCAGGTTGAGACCCCGGTGGTCGAGCTGGGCCCACAGGCGCGAGGGACCCGCCGCGAGCCTGCGAGCGGTGGGAGCGCCTGGGGACGAGCTCTGCGAGCGCGTCGAGACCCGGAGGTCGGGGCTGCGGACCGACATTTTCCGGCGACTATCCGGGCGTCGGCCGCGGGCGGCCTTCCGCCCTCCTTTACGTCGCCTACAAAAATGCCGGCCCCTCCGCCGCCGGTAGTCGAGCAGGTCGAAACCCCGGCCAGCTACGTCACGCCGCTGGTGCGAAGACTGGCCCGGCAGCACGGCGTGAAGCTTTCCGCTGTCACAGGAACCGGCGTGGGCGGGCGCATCCGCAAGCAGGACATCCTCGCTGCCGCTTCCTCGGCATCGGCGGCCCCGGCGGCAGCTGCCGCGCCGGCACCCAGGCCGGCGGCCGCCGTCGTGCCCTCATCGCTGCGCGGCACCACCGTGAAGGCGCCGCGGATCCGCCAGGTCATTGCCCGGCGCATGCGCGAATCGCTGAACGCCTCCACGCAGCTGACCCAGGTGCACGAGGTTGACGTGACGGCACTGGTCCGCCTGCGCGAGGCCTCCAAGGCCGGCTTCGCGGACCGGAACGGCGTGAAGCTGACGTTCCTGCCGTTCATCGCAGTGGCCGTGGCCGGGGCGCTGAAGCAGCATCCCGTGCTCAATGCAGAGTTTGACGAAGCTGCGGGCACAATCACGTACCACGGCGCCGAGCACCTCGCGTTCGCCGTGGACACGCCGAAGGGGCTGCTGGTGCCCGTGGTCAGGGACGCGGGAACCCTGAACCTGGCCGGCATGGCGCGTGGCATCGCCGATGTCGCAGCCCGCACACGCGCCGGTTCCATCGGCGCCGATGAGCTCTCCGGCGGCACGTTCTCGATCACGAACATCGGCAGCGTCGGGGCATTGTTCGACACCCCGATCATCAACCAGCCGCAGGTGGGCATCCTCGGCGTCGGCGCCATCGTCAAGCGCCCCGGCGTGGTGACGGACCGGGACGGGGCCGACGTGCTGGGCATCCGGCACAAGATGTACCTGTGCCTGACGTACGACCACCGCCTGGTGGACGGGGCCGACGCCGGCCGCTTCCTGCAGGCCGTCACGCGCCGCCTGGAAGCCGCCGACTTCGATGCGTAGGCGCTAAATCCGGGGGCGGCCCGCCCAGCGGGCCGCCTTCAGGGCCAGGTGCAATTCGAGCCTGACCCGGCCGGCCAGCGGGTCCGCGCCGATGATCCCGCGGACCCGGGAAATCCTGTTGTACACGGTGGAGCGGTGCAGGTGGAGGCGCTCGGCAATCCCGGCCACGGCGCCGTCGTTGTCATACAGCAGCTCCAGCACGGGAAACAGCTCATCGGCATCCGGCCGCCCCCTGATCAGCCGGTAGTAGACGCTGTCTTCAGGATCCGCAGAACCCCCGGCCAGCACCTCATACACGCCGGCGCCGCGCACATCCAGGATTTCCCCCAGGACGGGGTCCACCACCGCCGCCTGCGCCGCGATCCGCGATTCCCGGTACGCCGCGGCCAGGGCCCGCAGCGAGGCGAACGGCTCGCTGATGCCCATCACCACGTTCGACGCCGGCTCCCCCGTCCGCTTGGCCAGCTCACTTGCGTAGCGCCCCAGCACCGCGGCATGGGCAGTGCGGCCCTGCGTGGACCGCAGCAGCATCACCGTGTGCGAGCCCAGGCCTGCCGTAAACAGGGCAGTGTCGATGCCGACGGTGGCCTGCAGCCCGGCGCTGCGGTGCACCAGGGCTGCGGCGAGCGGGTCCCGCACAGGACGTTGTTTGGGCCGGTCCAGAGGCATGCCCGGGGAGGCATACACGGTGGCCGCCTGCCACGGCCCGCGCTGCCGGACCTCGGGCCATTCGCCGACAATGTCCACGGCGTGCCTGTCGCCGTCCGCGGCTGCCAGGAACTGCTGTTCGCGGGCGCGGCGCTGGCTGGATTCGGCCGTGTTGGAATCCAGCAGCAGGGTGGCCAGGAGGTCCAGCGAATCCCGGACTTGGGGCAGCTGGGCGAGGATCGCCGTCGCGCTTTGCTCCTGGACGTCCTGCTGGACCCAGAGGTACCCCACGCGGAATCCGCGGACCAGCAGCGGCACGCAGACCCGCCCCAGCATGCCCAGTTCAGCATTGGCGGGGACCACCACGGGCCGCACGGCGGCGGCGATGCCATGGGAAAGCTGCCAGCTGCTGACGTCCGCGGGAACGCGCTTGCTGAGCAGGAAGTTCACCCGCACCCGGTCGGCATGGGACTGGTTGGCGCTGTACGCCAGCAACAGCCCGTCAAGGTCCTCCAGGGAGAGCCCGCGGCCCAGTTCCAGCGCGAGCTGTTCCACAAGGTCCTCGATCTCCTGGTTTCGCATGGTTTCAGCGTACGGGCAGAACAGACAGTGGGCGACACTTGGCCCTGCGGGATTCGACAAATGTCGGGCTGGGGATCCAAGGAGTCCAGCAATGGCGCGGTTTCCACTGCCCGGGCACCTCCGCCGGCCATGAGCTGACCCACAATCCGGACATAGTGTGGGCTGTATCAAGGCGGACACCAGCCGCACCGGAAATTTACGGCCCGCATCGGCCCATTGAGAAGGAAAAACAATGATCATCGGCGTTCCCAAGGAAATCAAGAACAACGAATTCCGCGTGGCCATGACGGCTTCCGGCGTGCACGAATTCACCCGCCAGGGCCACACTGTGCTGGTGGAGCGCGGCGCCGGGACCGGCTCAAGCATCACGGATGAGGAATATGCCGGCGCCGGCGCCGAACTGGTCACCGACGCGGCCGAGGTCTGGGGCCGTGCCGACATGGTGGTCAAGGTCAAGGAGCCCATCAGCATTGAATACCCGTACTTCCGCAAGGGCCTGGTGCTGTTCACCTACCTGCACCTGGCGGCCGAGCCGGAGCTGACCCGCGCCCTCATGGACAGCGGCGTCACCGCCATCGCCTACGAAACGGTGCAGATCGGCCGGGCCCTGCCGCTGCTGGCGCCCATGTCCGAGGTGGCGGGCCGGCTTTCGGTGCAGGTCGGCGCGCAATGCCTGACGGCCCCCGCCGGCGGCAAGGGCATCCTGCTTGGCGGCGTCCCCGGCGTCCGGCCCGCCAATGTGGTGATCCTGGGCGCGGGCGTGTCCGGCACCAATGCGGCGGCCATGGCCATCGGCGCCGGTGCGGACGTGACCATCCTGGACATCAACATTGACCGGCTGCACCAGCTCGACGACCACTACCAGGGCCGGCTGAAGACAGTGGCCTCCAATTCGCTGGAAATCGAGCGCGCCCTGCTGCAGGCGGACCTGGTCATAGGCTCGGTGCTGATTCCCGGCGCCAAGGCGCCCAAGCTCGTCACCAATGAGCTCGTGGCCAAGATGAAGCCCGGCTCCGTGCTGGTGGACATTGCCGTGGACCAGGGCGGCTGCTTCGAGGACACACACCCCACCACGCACGAAAACCCCACGTTCACGGTCCACAACTCCGTGTTTTACTGCGTGGCGAACATGCCCGGCGCCGTGCCCAACACCTCCACCTACGCGCTGACGAATGTCACTCTCCGCTACGCGCTTGCGCTGGCCAACAAGGGGGCCGCCGCCGCGCTGGAGGCAGACCCGGCACTGGTTGCGGGCCTCAACGTGGCGGGCGGGCAGGTGGCCCACCACTCTGTTTCCACCGCACACGGCCTGCCGCTGGCGGACGACTGGCGCCAGCTGGTCTAGGCTGCGGGGCAAAAAGTGCTGGACGGCACGCGCGCAGCAGCGTAGCGTGCCGTCCAGAGAACCTTAAGGAGCGTTTGCCATGAGCAGTTTCGCCACTTCCAGCGACGGCACCAGGATCGCCTACGACGCCGACGGATCGGGCCCGCCCGTCATCCTGGTGGGCGGCGCCATGCAGTTCCGCGGCTTCGACTCCAACACCGTTGCCATGGCCAAGCTCCTGGCCGCCCGCGGGTACACGGTGATCAACTTCGACCGCCGGGGACGCGGTGAAAGCGCCCAGGCGCCCTCGTTTACGCTGGCGGACACCATTGAGGACCTCCGTGCGCTCATCGACGCGGCCGGGGCGCCGTCGGCGCTGTTCGGCAGTTCCTCCGGCGGCTCAATCTGCCTGGCTGCCGCCGCAGCCGGACTGCCCGTCACAGCCATGGTGCTGTGGGAGACCCCGCTGGGTGAGGAACTGGGCACCGACAGCGCGGCCAACCTGGCTGGCCTGCGCGAGAAACTTGCGGCGGGGGACGGCGATGACGTCATCGCCTACTACATGAAGGACATGCCGCCGGAATGGCTGGAGGGCGCCCGGAGCAGTCCCGGCTGGCCGGTCATGACCTCCATGGGGCCGTCACTGGAAGCGGACACGGAGTCGCTGGCCTGGACCCAGTCGGCCCCGCGCGCCGAATTGTGGGCGTCCATCCAGGCACCCACGCTGGCCCTTGTCGGCGAACAGACGCTGCCCATCATGCCGCCGGCCGCCGACTCCATCGCCGCCAACGTGCCCCACGGAAGCACCGGCGTCATCCCTGCCGCGAACCACAGCTGGGAGCCGGACGTGATGGCCACCAGGATCGCGGCGTTTCTGGGGAGCCTGGCATGAGCTTGGTTTCCTGTGATGTGGGCATTTCGATGGACGGCTATGTGGCCGGCCCGGACCAGAGCCTGGAGCACCCCCTCGGCGTCGGCGCCGGCACTGTCCTGCACACATGGATGTTTGACGATCCCGACGCAAATGCGCCGGAGCTGGCGGCCATCACCGACGCGGGCGCGTTCATCATGGGCCGGAACATGTTCGGCCCCGTGCGCGGCCCATGGGAGTCCTGGGACGGCGCGGCAAACGGCCCGTGGCGCGGCTGGTGGGGCGAGGACCCGCCGTACCACGCTCCCGTCTTTGTGCTCACCCACCACCCCCACCAGTCCATTGAAATGGCTGGCGGCACCACGTTCCATTTCGTTGCGGACGGCCCGGAGGCAGCGATGGAATTGGCCCGCCGAGCCGCCGGGGAGCGCAACGTCGCCATTGGCGGAGGCGCCGCAACCATCAACCAATACCTGGCTGCGGGCCTGATCGACGAGCTGCGCCTCCATGTCGCCCCCGTGGTGCTCGGGGCCGGAGAGCGGCTTTTTTCCGGACTGCCCCTCACGGAGTTCGAGCAACTTGGAGCCCGCGCCACCCGCCTCGTGACCCATCTGACATACAGGCGCACCACTCCGTGACTGCGCCGCAATGAGGTTGCTCTTCGGCCCCCTTTCCCCCGGCTCCCTAGGGTTCCACCTGCCGCGCCCGTAGGCTCGTGGGACCGGGTCCGCAAGGTGAAGGGACCCGCCGAGGAGGATCCCATGTTCCGGACACGCCACACCCCGCACCCATGGCTGGCCCTGCTGGCCGGCTCTGCCATTGCCCTGGCCGGATGCACGGGAACGCCTGCCGGCCCGGCGGCCAGCGGCACCCCGACGGGGGGCGGGGGAACAGGACATAGCCAGGCAACGGCGTCGTCCACGGCGGCGGCCACCCAAGGGACTTCGGCGATGGCGCCCGTCCCGCCGACAGCAACGGACGAACCCACCGTCCTTCCCACCACGGCCTCGGTCACCTTGTTCTACATCGCCCAAGGCGACGGCGGCGCCTCCGGCCCGCTGGTGGGCTGCGGCGACAGCGCGGTGGCCGTGACCAGTGCGTCGATCAGCTACACCGACCCCGTGGAGGGCGCACTCCGGGCCCTGCTGTCCGACCATTCCCGGCAGCTGGGCCAGTCCGGATTGGACAACGCCCTGTGGCAGTCGCAGCTCTCGGTGGAATCCGTGTACCGCAGCGGCCCCGCCGTCACGGCCCACCTGACAGGAACGCTGGCGATGGGCGGGGAATGCGACATCCCCAGGGTGGAACAGCAGCTCCTGCTGACGGCAAAGCAGGCCGCCGGCACACCCGTTGCCATCACCATCAACGGAAAAACGTTGAAAGATGCCCTGAGTTTGAAATAGAAGCATTCCTGTAAAAACTTTTGATGCCTATTTAGCAACAATGGTTGTATCCTGACACGGTGAACACTCCAGCCGCCGGCGCCAATGCAGCCGCCGAAACCCTGTCCGAAGAAGCCGTCGACGCACTGGGCCGGGCCCATGCCACCGCCACGGCCACGCCCCCACACCGCCACGACGCCCTGCTTTCCGAGCGTGCCGCAAACATCAAGCAGTCCGCCGTGCGCGACGTATTTGAGATTTCCATGCAGCCCGGGCTCGTCTCGCTGGCCGGCGGCAACCCGTACCTTCAGTCGCTTCCCCTGGAACGTCTGGGCGCCACTGCCGCGGCAATCATTGCCGAACACGGCCTGGAGGCCCTGCAGTACGGCGGCGGCCAGGGCACCCTGGAATTGCGGACGCAGATCTGCGAAGTCATGGCGGCCGAAGGCATTCCCGACGCCGACCCGGAGAATGTGGTCATCACGGCCGGGTCACAGTCCGCCCAGGATGTGGCCGCCAAGGTGTTCTGCAACCCCGGCGACGTCATCCTGCTCGAGGACCCCACCTATGTGGGCGCGCTGAACACCTTCGAGGCCTACGAGGTTGATGTCCAGCCTGTGGCAGGCGATGGCCACGGCATCATCCCGTCCCTGCTGCGCGAACGCATTGCCGCGCTACAAGCCGCTGGCAAGCGCATCAAGCTGCTCTACACCATCCCCAATTTCAACAACCCCTCCGGGGTGATGCTGGCCCCGGAGCGCCGCCAGGAAATCGTGGATATATGCCGCGAGGCGAATATCCTTGTCGTGGAGGACAACCCCTACGGCCTGCTGAAGTTCGACGGCGTCCTGCCGGCACCGCTGCGCGCGGCGAACCCTGAGGACGTGCTCTACCTGGGCTCCTTCTCCAAGATTTTCGCCCCCGGCCTGCGCATAGGGTGGGCGCTGGTGCCGGCCCACTTGAAGCAGCGGTACTACCTGGCCAGCGAGGCAGTCACCCTGTGCCCGCCCACCTTCAACCAAATGCTGGTCAGCGACTACCTGCGCAACTACGACTGGATGGGCCAAATCAGCACGTACCGCAAGCTGTACGAGGAACGCTGCACGGCCCTGCTTGCCGCGCTGGATGAGTTCATGCCGGACGGCGTCACCTGGACGCGCCCCGAAGGCGGCTTCTTTGTCTGGCTTACACTGCCGGAAGGGATCGACACCTACCCGCTGCTCTACAAGGGCATCGACGCCGGGGTGGTGTTTGTGCCCGGCGCGGCCTTCTCGGCAGCCGAGGGCCCCAGCAACAAGCTGCGCCTGGCCTTCAGTGCCGTGCCGCCCGAATCGCTGCGCGAAGGCGTGCGCCGGCTGGCCCCGGTCCTCGCGGAGGCCATCGCCGCAAACTAGCCCTTCTGCGGGGTGCCCAGCAGCACCTTCCCGGAGATGGCCTTTTTCAGCTGGTCCTGGCGCATGGCGGACTTGATGTCAGGCGCCAGGATCGCTGTCATGGCCTGGGCCAGGAACTTCTCCCCGGCACTGTTGGGATGCTCCAGGTCATCCGCAAGGTTTTTCGCACCTTCGCCCTGGAACCAGCCCAGTGCCACCGGGTCAATGAACCGTGCACCTATGGCGGATGCCTGCTTGGCCAGTGACTGGCGAATCCCGGTGAGCTGGCCGGCGGTGTCATTGGACTCCGACGTCGGCCCCACCACTATGACCTTGGCATCTGGGGCCAGCACCTTGACCCGGGCCAGGGTCTGCTGCATGGCCCCATCCACGCCTGAGGCGCCAGTGTCGTTGTCCGAGCCAAACAGCATGACCACCTGGGACTGGGAGTTCACTATGCGGTTGACCAGGTCCAGGTAAACATCGGCTCCCTCGCCCTGCTGGACGTAGCCCGCGCCGTTTTCCGACGCGTTGGTGATGTTCGCCTTCAGGCCCATCGATTCGACCAGCGCCTGGGCCTGGGCCGGCCAGGTGTCGCCCGGAGTCTTGAACCCGGTGCTCAGGGAATCCCCAATGATGTCAACTTGGACGGCCTTGACCGGATCAACCGTGGGGACCCCCGAGGCCGACGCTGCGGCAATGGCCACCACCACCAGCACCAGCACGGTGAGGGCCAGGACGGCCCCGCCTTGCCATCTGGCAAGCCTGCCGGCTCGGTGGTATCGGCGGATTGTCATGCGTTAAGCGTAGCCACCCTGACCGCAGGGGACCACAACGACTGCTGGAGGTTGGCTGTGAAAGCCTGTGCTGCCCGGGCCCGGGTCAGTCCAGGAGCAACGCCGGCTCCTCCATGATGGCTGCGACGTCTGCCATGAAGCGGGCTGAGAGGTCCCCGTCCACCACGCGGTGGTCGAAGGAACCGCCGAGAGTGGTGACCCAGCGTGGCACCACTTCCCCTTCGACCACCCACGGCTTCTGTTTGATGGTGCCGAACGCCACTATCGCCACCTCGCCCGGATTGATGATGGGCGTGCCCGTGTCAATGCCCAGGGCTCCGATGTTGGTGACAGTCAGCGAGCCGCCGGCCATGTCGGCAGGCTGCGTCTTGCCCGCCCGCGCCGTGGTGGCCAGCGCGTTCAGCGCAATGGCAAGTTCCTTCAGTGACAGCTCCTGCGCGTCCTTGATGTTTGGCACCATGAGCCCCCGCGGGGTGGCGGCGGCAATGCCCAGGTTCATGAAGTGCTTGATGATGATCTCATCCCCCGTCCACGTGGCATTGACGGAGGGGTTGCGCGCGGCCGCCCAGATCACTGCCTTCGCCAGGATCAGCAGGGGGGAGACCTTGATGCCCTCAAAGTCCCTGGAGACCTTCAGCCGCTTGACGAACTCCATGGTGCGGGAGGCATCCACGTCAACAAAAATGCTCACGTGCGGGGCGGAAAACGCGCTGTCCACCATGGCCTTGGCCGTGGCCTTGCGCACGCCCTTGACCTTGATGCGCTCGATGCGGGGGTCCTCCGCCACTGCCGGGCCGGGGGCGTGCGCCCAGAAGTCTCCCGCCGCTGCTGGCCCTGCAGCCTGCTGGTCCCGGTGGCTGAGCAGGTCCTTTTTCGTGACCTCCCCGCGCAGGCCCGTGGGGGCCACGTCCGCCAGGTTGATGCCCAGGTCCTTGGCGGCCTTGCGCACGGGCGGCTTGGCCAGCACGCGGTTTGCGGGGGCCGGGGCTGCCGGGGCGGCAGGGGCTGCCTCCACAGCGGCCGGGGAGCCTGCCCGCGGGCGGCGGCGAACGGCGTCGGCCTTGGGGCCTGAACCAACCAGCGGCTTCATGGCAGGGGCCTCGGCTGGCACGTCGGCGGGCGTCGCCGGGGAGGCGGATTCCTCCGGAGCCGCGGCGGAGCCGCCGATGCGGATGATGGGGGTTCCCACCTCCACGGTGTCGCCGTCGGCCACCAACAGTTCCGCCACCACACCCGCATAGGGGGAGGGCAGCTCCACAATGGACTTGGCCGTT
This sequence comes from Arthrobacter sp. A2-55, assembly GCF_025548615.1. Classification (NCBI taxonomy): domain Bacteria; kingdom Bacillati; phylum Actinomycetota; class Actinomycetes; order Micrococcales; family Micrococcaceae; genus Arthrobacter; species Arthrobacter sp. A2-55. The sequence goes on from NZ_JAJLOZ010000043.1 coordinate 19,658, forward strand.
TCAATCTCCACCAGCACGTCGTTGACCGCCACAATGTCCCCGGCCTTGACCTGCCAGGCAACGATTTCGGCCTCCACCAGGCCTTCGCCGACGTCCGGCAGCTTGAAAATATTCGAGGTCGACATGCGTGGCCTTCCTAGTATGCGAAGGCGCGGTCCAGCGCCTCCAGCATGCGGTCAATGTCCGGCAGGTAGTGTTCCTCCACGCGTGCCACCGGGTAGGGCATGTGGAAGCCGCCCACGCGGATGGCCGGGGCTTCCAGGGAGTAAAAGCAGCGTTCGCTGATGCGTGCGGCAATTTCGCCGCCAATGCCGCCAAAGGTGGGGGCTTCATGGGCAACGATGAGCCGGCCGGTCTTGTTGACCGACGCTTCCACGGTGTCGAAGTCGATGGGCGAGATGGAGCGCAGGTCAATGACTTCCACACTGTGCCCGTCGTCGGCCGCGGCATTGGCGGCCGCCAGGGCCACGGGGACCAGCGGACCGTACGCGACAATGGTGGCGTCGCTGCCCTCGCGGACCACGTGGGCGGTGAACGGGTCACCGGGGTTGTTTTCCGTGTCGACCTCGCCCTTGAGCCAGTAGCGGCGCTTGGGTTCAAACACGATCACGGGGTCCTTGCACGAAACGGCCTGCTGGATCATCCAGTAGGCGTCGTTGGCGTTGGAGGGGGTGATGATGCGCAGCCCGGCCGTGTGGGCAAACAGGGCTTCCGGGGATTCGGAGTGGTGCTCAATGGAGCCGATGCCGCCGCCGTAGGGGATGCGGATCACCACGGGGGCGCTGAGCTGGCCGTCGGAACGGGTATGGATCTTGGCCAGCTGCGTGGTGATCTGGTTGAAACCGGGGAAGACAAAGCCGTCAAACTGGATCTCGCAGATGGGGCGGTGTCCGCGCAGGGCCATGCCGATCGCGGTGCCGATGATCCCGGACTCGGCCAGCGGCGTGTCCATGACGCGGTGGGCGCCAAATTCCGCCTTGAGGCCCTCGGTGACCCGGTAGACCCCGCCCAGGGAGCCGATGTCCTCACCCATGAGGAAGCTTTTGGCATCGTTGGCCAGCGTGGCGCGCAGGCCTTCATTGATCGCCTTGGCAATGGTCATTGTCTTCATGCGGCACCGCCCTGGGAAGTCTGTGTGTCGGCGGCGGCAAAGCCCGCCTCATAGTTCTCGAACCAGGCCAGTTCCTCGGCAACCAGCGGATGCGCCTCGGCGTAGACGGTGGCAAATTTTTGCCGGATGTTGGCGCCACCCAAGGCCAGCGTGGCGCGGCGGACATGGGAAGCCAGCTCGTCGCCGTCGTTCTTCACCTGGGCGAAAAAGTCGTCATCGGCCAGGCCTTCGGCGCGCAGATAGGTCTCCAGCCGCTGCAGCGGATCCTTTGCCCTCCACGCCTCCTCCTCAGCGCTGGCGCGGTATTTGGTGGGGTCGTCGGCCGTGGTGTGGGCGCCCACGCGGTAGGTGGAGGCCTCGATCAGCACGGGGCCCTTACCGCTGCGGGCATGGTCAAGCGCCCACTGGGTCACGGCGTAGACAGCCAGGACGTCATTGCCGTCCACCCGGATGCCGGGGAAGCCGTAGCCGCCGGCCCGGTTCACCAGCGGCACCTTCGACTGCACCTCAAACGGCACGGAAATGGCCCAGTTGTTGTTTTGGCAGAAGAACACCACGGGGGCGTTGAAGGAGGCGGCAAACACCATGGATTCGTGGACATCGCCTTCGCTGCTGGCCCCGTCCCCAAAATAGGCGACGACGGCGGCCGGCTCGCTTGCGCTGTCCGCAGCCGCGTCGCGCTGGATGCCCATGGCGTACCCCACGGCGTGCAGGGTCTGGGCGGCAAGCACCAGCGTGTAAAGGTGGAAGTTGTTCTCCCGGGGGTCCCAGCCGCCGTTGGAAATGCCGCGGAACAGCTTCAGCAGATCCGCCAGGTCCAGGCCGCGGGTCAGGGCCACGCCATGCTCACGGTAGGTGGGAAACGCGTAGTCGGCCGGGCGCATGGCTCGGCCGGAACCGATTTGGGCGGCTTCCTGGCCCACCACGGGCACCCACAGGGCCAGTTCACCTTGGCGCTGCAGTGCCGTCGCCTCTGCGTCGAAGCGCCGCACCACCGCCATGTCGCGGTAGAAACCGCGCAGGGTCTTCGCGTCCAGCTCATCCACGTAGGGGCCGAAGGTGTCCTCATGCCGGCGGTTACCGGCGGCGTCCAGGAGCTGGACCATGTCCCGCTCCCCCACGGTGTGGGGTTGCAGGACACCCGCAGATGCGCCCGCGGGGCCCACCCGGGTTCCGTTCTCAGATCCGATGCCGGTGGCAGATTGCTGGGCAGCGCCCATACGGTCTCCTCGTTTGCTGACCCACGGCGTGCCACACGGCCCGCTGCGCCAACTCGTTGGTGTCAATATATGCCGCTACGGGAATCTATTCCGCGAAGTGCATATATTTCCATTTTCGATTTACCACTGTATCCGCACGGTGCCGATTTGCGCGGTTTGTTAATCGCTAGGAACGACGTGGCGCTTTTGTATAGGCCGCACAGATCTGGAGAAAACGGGTATTGGCCTCAACCTCTCCGATGCTCACGCGCACTCCCTCTTCGCCGAAGGCCCGCACAGACAGGCCGTGGCTGGCGGCGACGGCGGCAAAGTCTGGCGTATTGGCACCCAGCGCCAGCCACACAAAGTTCCCCTGGGCCTCCGGAAAATCCCATCCCAGCTCCTTGAGACCCGCGGTGACCCGGTCTCGTTCATCCACCAGGCTTTGTACCCTTTCCACAACCTGGGCGTAGTTTTCAAGTGATGCCACGGCCGCCTGCTCCGCGATCCCGGAGACGGCAAACGGGGTGGCCGCCAGGCGGAGGTATTGGGTGAGTTCCGGGTGGGAGACGGAATAGCCCACCCTCAAGCCGGCCAGGCCGTGCGCCTTGGAGAACGTCCGCAGCACCACCACGTTGGGGTACTTGCGGTACGTGGCGATGCCGTCCACCACGCCGTCCTGGCGGACAAACTCCTGGTAGGCCTCGTCGATGACAACCACCACGTCGGAAGGTACAGCGCGGATGAAGTCTTCAGTTTCCGACGCGCCAAGGGCCGGGCCGGTGGGATTGTTGGGCGTGCAGAGCAGCACCACCTTGGTCCGGTCGGTGACCGCGGCAGCCATCGCGGCAAGGTCGTGGCGTCCGTCCGCCGTGACGGGAACCTGGATGCTCTTTGCCCCGGCCAGGCCCACGCAAATGGGGTAGGCCTCAAAGGAGCGCCAGGCGTAGACAACCTCGTCCTGGGAGCCGTCGTCGTTCTGTCCTGCAAACGCGGCCAGAATCTGGTTCAAGGCGCCGAGTGAGCCGGCACCCGTGACAACGTCGTCGGCGGGCACTTCCAGGAATTCAGCCAAGGCGTTGCGCAGGGCCGTGCAGCTCGTGTCGGGGTACCGGTGCACCTCCAACGTTCCGTGCAAAAGTTCCAGGACTGCCGGGACCGGGCCCAGTGGGTTCTCGTTGGAGGACAGCTTGAAGCTATCCAGCCCCGGAATGGCCACGGGCGGCTTGCCCGCCGCGTACTTGGGCAACCGGCCCACGACGGGGCGCGGGTGCGCGCCGGACTGCTGGGATGCGGAAATGGAAGTCATAGTCCCAAGCTTAAGACAGGGATGCTGCCAGCGTGCCGCAAGGGGACTGTGAAAGCATGTCCCCCTGAGGAAAATAGTGGTTCGAGTCCTTGTCAATGCGGTGGCCCTGTGGATTGCCGGCTGGATCCTGCCCGGAATTTCCGTCACCACCACGGGGAACGGCGGGCTTGAAACGTCTAATGCCACGCTCAACACTGCCCTTGCCTACCTGTTCATCGGCCTGGTCTTTGGCGTGGTCAACGCACTGGTGAAGCCGATTGTGAAAGTGTTTTCGCTCCCCGTCACCATCCTGACCCTCGGCTTGTTCACCATAGTCATCAACGCCGCCATGCTGTGGCTGACGGCATGGCTGAGCTCATACACCCCCGTCCACTTCACCATTGACAGCTTCTTCTGGACGGCAATTCTTGCCGCTGTGGTCATCAGCATCGTCTCGATGCTGATGAGCGGGCTGACCAAGTCGGACAACCGCCGGTAGCCACTCACCTCCCTCCGGCACCGCGCCCCTCCTTCGCTGGCGGTGGCGGCGGTCCCGGCGGTGGGGGCGGCGGTTTGGGCCTTGGATCGTCCACATCAGTGCCTTGGTACACCAGCTTCCTCACTTTCACGGGCCCTCCGGGCAACCCGGGCATCAGGAACAGGTTGAGCTTGTCCCGCAGCCGTCCGATCCCCGGGTCCGCGCTGCGGTCCAGTTCCCCGGCGTCGTCTACGTACTTGTCAACGCTGTGCGCCCCGCCCACCCCGCCTTGGGGACCGGGCCGGTGGGTGGTCACGGTGACCCAGTTCGGGGTGTCGGGCGGTGGACCGTAGTCTGCGGCTGTCACCACATCGCCGTCGTTTTCGATGTCCAGGACATCAATTCCCGGGGCCACCCGGTGGTTCGCGCCGGGGGAACCGGCCATGACAACCATGGTGACGTTGACCTTGGCCAGGAACGCCGGATCCGAGGCCGCCGAGGCCGCGTGGATGCCGCCACCGCTGTGCCCGGTCATCATCACCTCGTCGGTGGGCAAGGCGCCGGCGTCTGCCAGCGCCCCTTCGATGAGTTCCTGAATCAGGATCTTTTTCTGGACAAAAAGGTTCCTCTGTTCGGCGGTCATGGCTTCCAGGTCGCCTTCTAGGTCCCAAGGGTTGCTGCTGTCCGGCGTGGACCAGTCCTCCGTCCCGGGCAGGTGCACGATCCAGGCGCGGGTCCCGTCCGGGCGGTCAAGCTGAAGTACCACTATGGACCCGGGCGGATAGGAGTAGGCGCCCCTGCTCCCGGCGAGCATCGACTCGAAGGTGGCGGCCACCTCACCGGCGACGCCGTCGTACGCGTCGGGCATGGCGCGGCCCGGCGGCCCCCAGGACTCTGGCTCATCACCCCACTCCCCCGAAGGAACCTGGTGCATCACCAGGTGGCCGGGCCTGTCGGCCCCTGCCCAGTCGAAGAGCTTCCGAGCGATGATTGCCGGTACCACGCCGTTGCCTTCCCTGCCCTTGGCGTTCCAATGGCCCAGCAGGTAGGGCACCGCCACTCCCGGCCCCAACAATCCGGCAAGGTAGGCCGGCCCGTCGTTGAGCATGTCCTCGACCTTGTCCCGCATGCCGTCCCTGCTTCCGTCATGCAACGTTTTCCACGCCTGGCCGCCCGCCACTACCGGGGCCAGCGGGCCCCACGCCCAGGCCTGGCTTCCGTCCCTGAGTGCCTGCATCCGCTTGGCCGTTTCCATGGACGCCACGGATCCCTCGGTGGCCACGTAGCGCTCCGCTGCCGCAGCCGCGTGGCGTGCAAGTTCTTCCACACTTTCCCCGGCATTTCCGGCCGAACGCCTGGCGGAGGTGATGGCGTCCAGGGCAGGGGTTGCGTGAAAGGGTGACGCATACCTGCCCGCGGGCGAGGTTGCCACCAGGCTTTCCGATACGCTGGCAAGCCAGCGGGACTCCGCCTCCAGCGTCAGGGCAATCTCGTGAAGTTCCTGGCCCACCAGGGAAATTCCGCGGCTTGTTGCTTCAATCGCGGAGACCGTGTACTGAATTCGCCCGGGGCCGCCGGTGATGGTGAACGTGGTGTCCGGCCCATTGTTGTCGCCCATGCCGCCTCAACCACCCATCCCCGCTGCGGCCATTGTTCCCAGCATCCTCGCGTAGGCGGCCACGGCTGCCGAGGCCTCCCTGACTTGTGCGGACACCGTGCTGAGCTCACCCATTTTCGACTGGCATTCCGATCTGAAGGCCTCGGCGGCCATGGACTGCCATTCAAGCGAGGCCGCTCCCTGCAACCTTGAACTTGCGCCGTCAACTTCCTCCGCAAGCAGCGCCAGCCTGCCAGCCAACGACTGGACGTCCGCCAGTGACGAGCCGACAAGCCAATTCGCCGCGGGCCCGGTGCACTGTGCCGGCCCGTTCTGTCCTGTGTTCACCGCCCCCACCATCCTTTACATTTCGACCCTAAGGACCAGCAAACCTCCCCGCCAGGGCTTCTTGTCCAAATGTGAACAAGTCCGGGCGCCACCCCCGCTGTGGAGGAAACGGCGGTTCATGAAAGAATCGGGACATGTCTGAGACCGCACCTGCCACCACCCGCATCCCTTCCGGCCGCCTGTCCCTGGCCGCTTCCTCCGAGCACGTTGCCTTGGGGCCCCTTGACGGCCGATACTCGGGCGCCGTGGCGCCGCTGGTCGACTACCTTTCCGAAGCGGCGCTCAACCGCGACCGCGTGGGCGTGGAAGTTGAGTGGTTCATTCACCTCAGCGACAATGCCGTGTTGCCCGGCACGGGACCGTTGACGGCGGAGCAACAGGCCGGGCTGCGCAAAATTGTCACCGAGTTTGACACCTCATCGGTGAAGGAACTGGCAGACCTTGAAAAAGTCACTGTCCATGACGTCAAGGCCGTGGAGTACTTCATTGGCAAGCGCCTGGCCGCCCTCGGCCTGGAGCGCCTGAAGCCGCTGGTCCACTTCGGCTGCACCAGCGAAGACATCAACAACCTCTCCTACGCCGTGGGCGTCAAGGGTGCCGTGGAGGACGTCTGGCTGCCCGCAGCCCGTACCTTGGTCGCCAAGATCGCGGAGATGGCCGAGGAAAACCGCGCCGTCCCGATGTTGTCCCGCACGCACGGCCAGCCCGCCACGCCCACCACGCTGGGCAAGGAACTGGCAGTCACGGCACACCGCCTGACCCGCCAGCTGGACCGCATCGCCAAAACTGAATACCTGGGCAAGATCAACGGGGCCACCGGCACCTACGCCGCGCATTATGCGTCCGTGCCGGAAGCCAACTGGCAGGACGTGGCCCGGAACTTCGTCGAGGGCCTGGGCCTGACCTGGAACCCCCTGACCACCCAGATCGAGTCCCACGACTGGCAGGCCGAGCTCTACGCCGATGTGGCGCGCTTCAACCGGATCCTGCACAACCTGTGCACGGATGTGTGGAGCTACATCTCCATCGGCTACTTCGCGCAGATCCCGGTGCCCGGCGCCACCGGCTCCTCCACCATGCCGCACAAGGTGAACCCGATCCGCTTTGAAAATGCCGAGGCGAACCTGGAGATCTCCAACGCCCTGCTCGACACCTTGGGCGCCACGCTCGTCACCAGCCGCTGGCAGCGGGACCTCACCGACTCCTCGAGCCAGCGCAACATCGGCGTCGCCTTCGGCCACTCGCTGCTTGCCATCAGCAACGTCCTTGGCGGCTTGGGCCGGCTCGACACTGCGGAAGCCGTGCTGGCCAACGACCTTGACCACAATTGGGAGGTGCTCGCCGAGGCCGTCCAGATGGTGATGCGCGCGGAGGCCATCGCCGGGGTCCCCGGCATGGAGGACCCTTATGAGCGACTCAAGGACCTCACCCGCGGCCACCGCGTGGACGCCGCCCGCATGCAGGAGTTCGTTTCCGGCCTGGGCCTGTCCGACGGCGCCCAGGAACGCCTGCTGGCACTCACGCCGGGCAAGTACATCGGCATTGCCGAATCTCTGGTGGACCACCTGGCGAAGTAGCCACTCCCTCCCCGAACGGGCACTTAACGGGTGTGTTGCGGCCCAACATCCCCGTTAAGTGCCGGTTCGGGAAACGTGGATTCAATAATTTAGGCTGCTGCGAGCGCTAACGGACCAGCAGGCCAAGATACACCTGGTACGCGGCCAGTATGGAAACAAAGAGGCCGGCCAGCATCGCAAACGCCCACCCGATCCGTCGCCGGTAGGCGCTCCGGACGGCACGGCGCAGCGTTTCGAAGCGGGCCATCAACGCCACTGGGTCGCCGTCATCCGGAGAATCACGGTGCCAAAGGCCGGGACGGCAAGCCGCCGCCGCAATCCCTTGTGCCTCCCCGGCTGAAAGGAGCCGGGGCCCCCGGCTGAACCATCGCAGCAAGCTGCGGCTGGAGAGCACTTCCACCCCATCAGGTTTTTCCTTCACATTTAGCTCGGCTGGGTCAACCACCACTATGAGAGGCGTCACTGCCACGGGCTGTCCGATTGCCTGGCTGAGGAGCTTGGCTGCCCGCTTTGCCTCAAACACGGAATCGCGGATGTGGGGCTGCCTGGCGCCGCTGACCATGAGTGTCCGGCCCGCAACCCAAACCTTTTTCCCGGAGTGGTTCTTTGTGTTCACCGTGAAGACACCGGTCGGGCCAATAACTATGTGGTCGATGTCCGACGTTCCCGCGCCCACCGGAACAGCATGCAGCACCGTGTATTCCGGACCCAATCCGGCCAGGACGCGCGCCACTTCGAGCTCGCCCAGGGCGCCCCGGTACCAGGATTTCGTTTCCCGGGACAGCGGGTCGACCCCAAAAAGGCGCCGCATGAAACCGCGGGGCGGAACAAGCGACTGCCCATCCAACAGTTCGGCGATGACTGACTGTGCGGGCATCCTGTCCCGCAGGTCTCCTGGCCCTGGCCGGCCGCTGCCTGATTCGCCTTCGACGCTGGGTGCCAATTGATTTCCCCTGCCCGGCGGGAAAAATGCCCGACTGCAGTGTCATGGCTTGGTCCGCCTGGTTCCATGACCCTACGGCACCCGGAGCGGGACGGCCAGCGCCTCCCGTTGCGTCAATACCGGCCGTCCCACAGGGCATTGAACCTCTCGCGCTCCACGTCCCGGCGCCACCGCCACAATTTGCACGGCTGGGTGGAACCGTGCCGGACTTCCAAGCAGTTCGGCGCAGCATAGGGTAGGCCGCAATCCGGGCAGCAGTCCGGTTCCCAGACGGCCGCATTGAACGTCACGCCGCGCTGAAGAAGGTGGCAGTCACCGTACACCCCCATCCCCAGGAGCCGCCGGTGTAGTTGCGTGGCCCTCGGTGCGTTGAACTTCTGATAGATGGCTGTCATTTCAAAGCCGGACTGCTTCAACAAGGACATGCCCCGCATGAGAAAGCAGATCAGGCACTCGTTGGGGTGGGGAACCATGAAGGTGCCGGTCAATTCCCTGAACACCTGCGCCACTTCATTATCTGTTCCACCTGGCCCAACAGCGCCCGGCCCGTAGTTGTCTTCCATGGACTTTTCATTTCGACAATTCCACCCTCCCAACCCGGGGAGCATGGCAAAAGGGACCCATCCAAAATTGTGGGAAAGGTGCCAGCCAGCCCCGCCAGTGGAGGACTCAATGCCTGTCTTCACCGGTTTCAACGGTAAATTCAGCTCATGAGCAACGGCGATATTACGTTTCACACCCGCAAATGGGTCCGTCCCGAGGACCTCAACGCCAATGGCACCCTTTTTGGCGGGAGCCTGCTCCGCTGGATTGACGAGGAAGCGGCAATCTATGCGATCGTCCAGCTGGGCAACGGCCTGGCCGTGACGAAGTACATGTCGGAGATCAACTTTGTCTCCTCTGCCGTGCAGGGCGACCTCATCGAGATGGGCCTCACGGCCACCCATTTTGGCCGGACCTCACTGACCATGCGCGCCGAAGTGCGCAACATGTTTACCCGCGAGTCCATCCTGACCATCGAAAAGATCGTCTTCGTGAACCTCGGGGCGGATGGCAAGCCCGCCCCGCACGGCTATGACACCATCACGTACGATCGTGACAGGGTGCCCACCAAGCACCTGGAGCAGTTCCATCCCCAAGACTGAAGCCGCCCGGCCGGTTAGTGGTAACTTCCCCTCCGGAAGGCCCCCCTGCCGTCCCACAGTGCACAGGGGCTGACGGAGCCTGTGCCGACTCCGTGGCACGGTGGCTTGTCCTCCGGCTCCGACATCCCAAAGCCGTCGAAGTCGTCCCCATAGTCCTGAACGTTCCAGAGGGGCTCGTTGGCGCTGACAACATTCATGATGATTTCGCAGTCACAAAATCCTCCGCAGGCTTCCAGCTTTCGCAGTGTCCCCCGCGACCGGGGCGCCCGGATGTCCAAATATTGCTGGGCCCACTGGAAGCTGAAGCAGCCGTGGAGTTCCACCATTCGATACACATAACAAAATAAGCATTCATTCTCGAGGATGCGCGTCAGGTCGACGCCAAGCTCGGCAAGTTCACGCTGCACTTCGATCGGCAATTCAGATTCCATGGGTATTCCTTTCCATGGACCAATAATTGCCCGCACCATGGCCCTCCAACAGGCACCCCAGGGAAATTGTGGACAAGGGCTCCCCTGGCCCCGCCTGTGCAGGGCCGAGGGGCCCACACGTCACCTGACCCGCGCCTCCTGGAACGCAACGATCCGCTCAAAACCCTCGCGGACGGCGTCGTACCCGGCGGCAAAACTCAGCCGCACAGCCCCCCGCCCGCCCACGGAATCAAAGTCCGGGCCCGGCACCACGGCAACCCCGGCGGACTCCAGGACGGCCGAACAATAGTCGAGGGAACTGGCGAAGCCGTCCATCGCGGAACCGAGGCCGGCGTAAAGGTAGAACGCGCCGTCGGCGGGCGCCACGTCGACCCAGCCCAGCCGCCCCATGTTCGCCAGCAGGTAGTCCCGGGTGCGTGCAAACTCCGCAACGGCCCGCTCCGCCTCGGCATAAGACTGCCCGGTGAAAGCCTGGACGGCCGCCAGCTGGGCAGGAGCCGGCGGGCACAGCGCCACATTGCCGGCGAGCGCATCAACTACGTCTTTGAGGTCGTCCGGGACGATGGCCCAACCAAGCCGCCACCCCGTCATTCCCCAGTACTTAGAAAAGCTGGAGATCACCACGGATGTCCGGTCCAGCTCCCAGGCGCAGACGCCGCGGGGGTCGGGTGCACCCGGTTCCGGGTAGGTGATGCCGTGGTAGATTTCGTCGCTGATGAGCCGGGCAGAGTGGTCCGCGCACCAGGCGGCCAGTTTCGACAGCTCGGGCCGCGAGACCATGGTGCCGGTGGGGTTGGCGGGTGAGGCGAGCATGAGCCCGGCGAGCGGACCGTGTGCCCTGGCCGCGGCGTCGAGCAATTCCGGGGTGGGCTGGAACCTGGATTCAGGGCCGCAGTCCAGCTCAATGACCTCGATGCCCAGGGCCCTAAGGATGTTCTTGTAGGCGGGGTAGCCGGGGCGGGCCAGTGCCACGCGGTCGCCGGCGTTGAAGGCAGAGAGGAATGTCAGCAGGAACGAGCCGGAGGATCCCGTGGTCACGGCCACGTTGCGGGCCGGGATGTCCAGGCCGTACCAGCGCCGATAGTGCCCGGCGATGGCGTCCCGGAGCTCCGCGATGCCGAGGGCGGGCGTATACGTCAAGGGTGTGCCCGCGGCATGAACCGCCGCGGCCGCCGCAGAGACGTCCGACGGCGCTCCCCCGCCTGGTTCCCCCGCGCACAGTGAGATGACGTCCCTGCCCGCGGCCCGGAGCTCGGCCACGCGGGACAGGATGTCCATGACCTGGAACGGCGGGACCTTGGCCCGTGCGGCAACGGTCAGCGGACGGTTCATGGCAGGCTCCTGGCGTTCGACGGCGGCATGCGGCGGCCAAACGAAAGCGATGCCGCCCCCTCAAGCGTGCCACATGGACGCCACGGCGCTCCTTAGGAGAGCCCCTTGCCGATAATCGGGATTCCTGTCGTCGGGAAGGCGCTGGGGAAGATCGACGGCGAGGCCACAGGTGCCGGTTCAAGGGCCACCTTGGCGTCGTCGCCCGGGATGAGTTCGACGGTGGTGCCGCGCACGGCGACGGTGAGCGGGCCGGCGTCGTGCCCTCCGGCAAGGCTGAAGGTGATGGAGTCCTGGACCAGCACCACGGAGAGCAGCACGCCGCGGACCGTCAGCTTGAAGGACAGGCTGTCCCAGCCGGCAGGCAGGCGGGGGTCGAAGTGGAGCATGTCGGCCTGGTCGCGCATGCCGGCGAAGCCGCACACCAGCGAACTCCAGATCCCCCCTGCGGAGGCGATGTGCACCCCGTCAATCGTGTTGGCATGGGTGTTGTCCAGGTCGATGAACACGGCGTCGGTGAAGTGCTTCAGCGCGGTGTGGCCGTAGCCCACCTCGGCTGCCATGATGCCCTGCACACACGCGGACAGGGTGGAGTCGCCCGTGGTGATGGGGTCGTAGAAGTCAAAGGCGCGCTGCTTTTCCTCTGCCGTGAAGTCCTGCCACTGCAGGAACATGGCCAGCACGGTGTCCGCCTGCTTGAGGACCTGGTGGCGGTAGATGACCAGCGGGTGGAAGTGCAGCAGCAGCGGGTACTTCTCCCGCGGCGTGGCCCAGTCCCACGGCTCCAGGGTCATGAAGTCGGCGTCCTGGCTGAAAACGCCCAGGTGGGAATCGTACGGCAGGGCCATGCGCGCGGCGGCCTGCGCCCACACCTGCTGCTCGCGCTCCGTGACGTCCGGGCGGCCCTTGACGGCGGCCGCCTTGCGCAGGTTGAAGCGGGCCATGACGTTCGTGTAGAGGTTGTCATTGACCACGGCCGTGTATTCATCCGGGCCGGTCACGCCATGGATGTGGAACATGCCGTCCTTGCCGAAGAAGCCCAGCGACACCCACATGCGCGCCGTCTCAATGAGCAGGTCGTCGCCAATCTCCTGCTGGAAGGTGGGGTCCTCGGTGGCCCATTCGTAGCGGTTCGCGGCAAAGGCAATGGCGGAGGCAATGTGGAACTGTGCGGTGCCGGCCGCATAGTAGGCGCTGGCCTCCAGCCCGTTGATGGTCCGCCACGCAAAAAGGGCGCCGTCCACGCTGAGCTCGGCGGCGCGCCGCCGGGCGGTGGGCAGCATCTGGTGGCGGGATTCAAGCACCTGGCGCGCAGCCTGCGGATTGGTGTAAGTCAGGTACGGCAGGAGGTAGATTTCCTGGTCCCAGAAGTAGTGCCCCTCATAGCCGGAACCGGTGACGCCCTTGGCGGGGATGCCGGAGACGCCAGCCCGCGAGGTGGCCTGCGCCAGTTGGAACAGGTTCCAGCGGACAGCCTGCTGCAGTTCGGGCTCGCCGCCAATGACAATGTCGGCAGTGTCCCAATACTGCCGGTAGTGGGCCGTGCTGTCGGCGAAGATGTCGTCAACGCTGATGAGCGCCGCGGCTGCGGTTGCCGCCAGTTCCTCGCCGCGGTCCTCGGCAGCACTCTCCCCGGCAACGGCGTAGCTGACGCTTTTTGCCAGCCGGAACGTTTCGCCCTGCTCAATGGCCAGGACGTAGCGGACGGTGGATTCGTCCGGCGCCACCACGGTTTCAAAGGGCTGGACGTCGGAGTTGATCTGGTGTTCCACCGCCACGGCCACGCGCTGGTGTGACGCCGCCGTCTCCCACGCCAGGTTCAGGGTCCCGTCTGCGCCTTCCAGGGACAGCGGCTGCAGGATCCTGTCGGCATGCCGGCCGGGGCGGCGCGGGTCGTTGAGGGCCTGGTCGCTGGCAGGCTGGTCCTGGCGGTCGACGACGGCGGACACCACGTCCGCGTACACCTCCCGGTCCGCGGAAATCACCAGGTCAATGCCGAGCAGCCCGCGCGCCTCAAAGCCGACGGCGCGGCGCACCCTGGTCTTCACCGTTGCCCCGGAGCGGGCCGCCCAGGTGACGGCGCATTCGTAAATGCCCGTGGCAAAGTCAATGCTGCGCCGGTATTCCAGCACCGCGGATTCCGCCAGCGACAGCTGCTCGCCGTCAATGCTGACGGTGAAGTTGCTGGCGTCGGGGACGTAGACAATCCGCTGCCCCGTGCGGGCAAAGCCGTAGGCGTTCTCGGCGTGCTTGATGTCCCACGTTTCATAAAAGCCGTTGATGAAGGTGCCGGGGAGCACGCCGCTTCCGCCCAGGGTGTACGAGCCGCGGATGCCCAGGTGGCCGTTGCCGAGCGCCATAAGCGTTTCCATGGTGCCGTCGTCGTCGGGGTTGTGGGACGCCTCCACCAGCTTCCACGGATCGCAGGGGAAGCGGCGGCGGTCTGAGCTGATCAATGCCATGGGATGGTTTTCCTTCGAAAAAGCTGCGGTCAGGGTGTCGGGAGGAGCTCGGAGAGGTCGTCCACCACGAAGGTGGCGCCGGCGTCGAGCAGTGTCTGGTGGCCGGCGCCGCGGTCCACGCCGATCACGGCGCGGAAGTCACCCGAGCTGCCGGCCTGCACGCCGGAGACGGCGTCCTCCACCACGATGCAGTCGCGCGTGGGCACGCCCAGCAGTTCCGCCGCGTACGTGAACGTGGCGTGGTCCGGCTTGCCTGGCAGCCCGTGCCTGGCCGCGACCTGCCCGTCCACCACCACGGGGAAGTCGCCGTCGAGCCCGGCGGCCTTCAGCACGGCGGGCGCGTTCCGCGAGGAAGAGACGACGGCGAGCTTGAGTCCGCGGGCCAGTGCGGCTTCCACGAACCTCACCGACCCCGGGTAGGGCGCCACGCCGTCGGAGGCGATGATGGAGTTGAACACAAGGTTCTTGCGGTTGCCCAGCCCGTGGACGGTGTCGTGGGCCGGGTCGTCGTCCAGGGGCCCCTCCGGCAGGGTGATCCCGCGCGAGGCTAGGAAGTCCCGGACGCCGTCAAAGCGCGGTTTGCCGTCGATGAAGTCGAAGTAGTCGTTGCCGCTGTAGCCGCGGTGCCCCGTCTGTGCCAGATAGCCGTCAAAGAGCTGCTGCCACGCCAGTTCGTGGACCAGGGCGGTGGGGGTCAGCACGCCGTCGAGGTCAAAGAGAAGGGCAGTGGCGGTGGTCCAGTCGCGTTTGGTGTTTTCAGTCATGGTTCCGGCTCCTTCAGCGCTTGCGGCGGGTGGTCTTGCGTTCAATGAGCTTCACTCCCAGCATATGCCGGGACCCTTCAGTCGGGACGAGGGGATCCTGAAGCCTTTCACACATCAGGTTGGCGGCGAAGGCGCCCTGGTCTGCCACGGGCTGGGCCACAGTGCTCAGCCCCATGAACCAGCTCATGGGGTGGTCGTCCAGGCCCACCACGGATACGTCCCGGGGCGCAGACTTTCCGTGCTCCCGCAGCGCCATGAGCGCGCCAAACGCGGCCTCATCGCAGGCCGCGAACACCGCCGTGGGCAGCGAACGGTTGGCCAGGATTTCCGTCATGGCACGGCGCCCGCCTTCAATGGTGGAGCCGGCCGCCACCACCAGGTCGGGGTGGACAGTGAGGTCATGGGAGTCCAGGGCGCGGTGGAATCCGGCCAGCCGGTCCCGGGAGGAACACACTGACGTCCCGGACATTTCGTGGCCCGTGAGCACGGCCAGGTCCCAGTGCCCCAGGTCCAACAGGTGGCCGGTGGCTGTCCAGGCAGCCTGCTCGTCATCGATCCCCACGTTGTCCCACGGCACGTGGCTCATGCCAACGCTGACCACAGCCAGCGGGGAGGCATGGAGGGCGGCAATTTCATCGGCGTCGAGGTCCACGTTCAGCAGCAGCACGCCGTCCACCCGCTGGGACAGGGCGGTCAAGTCGCCAAAGAGCTGCTTGCGGACGCTTGGCTTGTTGCGCAGGCTGATTAGCAGGGGGTCCCACCCGCTGTCGGCAAACACTTCTTCGGCGGCCTCCACGGCCTGTGCGAAGAACCAGGAGGTGGCCGTCGGGGCAACAATGGCCACGGAGCCGGTGCTCCCGCCGGCCAGCCGTGCCGCGGCGGAGGATGCCTTGTAGCCCAGTTTCTCCGCCGCCTGCGCCACCAGCTGCTGGGATTTTTCGGAGACGTTGGGCAGATTTCTCAGGGCCCGTGAAACAGTGCAAATGGACAGCCCCGACAGCAGGGCGACGTCCTGGATGGTGGCGCGCTGGGATATCACCAATTGATGCGGACCAGACCTTTCCGAAAAGTGTTTTCCGGTGGACATGCCGCACCGTCAAGGACCACTGTAAGCGCTTATATTTTCCGCCGTCAATACGATCCGGCGGCGAATTCCGGCGCAACCCCTGTCGCGCCCACGGCATAGTCTTGACGGGTGACTGAATTTACCGAACGCAGGCCCCGCGAGCTGGTCCAGCCCATCATTTTGCTCGTGGACCGGGTGGACCCGGCGGGCCAGGATGCCGGCATTGCCGCGGCCGCCCTGGCGTCGGTCCGGGCGTACCTGCTGGGGCCTGACAACCCCGATTGGCGCGCCTGGGCGGAAGGCGCCTTCGCGAAGTCCGTGCGCCGGGCGGACGCGAAAATGTTCGCCAAGGTGCTGGCGGCCTTCCCCGACCACGCCCTGGCCGAGGTGGGCGCCGCCCGCGCCGCAGGCCTGCCCCCCATGCCGGCCGATACGATGCCAAAGCTGGTGGCCAAGCTCCAGGTTTCCGGCACCCGGCTGCCCGACGGCGAACCCCTCCCGCCCCAGCCGCTAACCATCGTGCTCAACGGCTCGCTGGACATGTCCACCGGGAAGGCCGCCGCGCAGGCCGCCCATGCCCTGTTTGCCTGGCTGCTCGACGCCGGACAGCCCGCCGTGGCTGCGTGGGCGGATGCCGGGTTCCCGGTCGGCATTGTTCATGCGGGCGCCCGGGAATTCCGCAAGGGCGCGCGCCGCGCGGCCGGGCCTGTCATCCAGGACGCCGGGCGCACCGAAATCGAACCAGGCTCCACCACCGCCTATGTGGTCACGGAGTTCGGCCGGCACTAGGGTCCGCGACAAGCCCGGCAGTGGCATTCGGATTGGACCGACCAGCTCCAGGGCGGCCCGGCGTGGACCATTGTCGGGGCCCACAGGCCGCACGGACCCGCTGAGTGTGAAGGCACGCCCGGGCAGGCCCGAACTTCGGCGAGCGGGCGGGGAGGAATGCCTCGGCCATCGTCCGCCCTGATCTGGAAAACGAATGGTTCGTAGATCTTGCGGACAATTTCACAGTCGCACGGGGAGCCGCGCACGTTCGCCGGCAGGGACAGGCCCGGGCGCCGGAGGGTGAAGCGCACCAACAGTTCGTGGCCGTGGCACCCGCCATGCAGCCGCCGGCGGATATAGCAAGCCAAGCATTCCCCGGGCACGGGATCCGCGGGCCTGGCGGCTGCGGGAAGGGCCCCGTCCATGTGCTGCGCTGTGTTCATGCCGACTCCTTGCCTGAAATTCAAGCATTGCGCCGGGAGGCGACCCACACCATGGCCCCGTACCGAAATGTGGACGACGGGGCGGCCGGCCACGCCTGTGGAGGACCCACGCCTCAAGCAAGGAACGACGCCGGAACCCGGGTTCCGGCGTCGTTCCTTGGAAACGTGGGGACAGCGGGGGCGCTACTCGGCAGCGGCGAGCTGGCCGCAGGCGCCGTCGATCTCCTTGCCGCGCGTGTCGCGCAGCGTGGTGGGGATGCCGTGCTCGATCAGCGTGTCGATGAACTCCTGCATGACGTGCGGCTCGGAGGAGGTCCAGATGGAGCCGGGGGTCGGGTTCAGCGGGATCGGGTTCACGTGGACCCAGCCGCGGCCGCGCTGGTTCAGCTTCTTCGCAAGGAGCTCGGCGCGCCAGGGGTGGTCGTTCATGTCCTTGATCAACGCGTATTCAATGGAGACGCGGCGCCCGGTGACTTTGTAGTAGTTGTAGGCGGCGTCAAGGGCGTCGTCCACCTTCCACTTGTCATTGACGGGGATCAGGTCGTCGCGGAGTTCGTCGTCGGGCGCGTGCAGGGACAGCGCAAAGGTGACGGCCACGCCTTCCTGGGCCAGCTTGTTGATGGCCGGGACCAGGCCCACGGTGGAGACCGTGATGCCGCGGGCGGACATGCCCAGGCCCTCGGGCGCCTCGGCGACCATGCGGTGCACGGCATTCATGACGCGCTTGTAGTTGGCGAGGGGCTCGCCCATGCCCATGAAGACAATGTTGGTGACGCGCTCGGCGTCGTGCCCGCCGTCGCGGCGGAGGTTGCCCAGCTCGCCCTCGGCGATGACCCGGTTGGCCTGGACAATCTGGTCCAGGATCTCCGCCGTGGACATGTTGCGGGTCAGCCCGGCCTGTCCGGTGGCGCAGAACGGGCAGTTCATGCCGCAGCCGCACTGGCTGGACACGCAGAGGGTGACGCGGCCGGGGTAGCGCATCAGCACCGACTCCACCAGCGAGCCGTCAAAGAGGCGCCACAGGAACTTGATGGTGTCGCCGTTGTCCGTGGTGAGGCGCTTGACCTCGGTCAGCAGCTTCGGGAACATGGTGTCCACAATTTCGGCGCGGCGTTCCTTGGGGAGGTCGCTCATGCGCTCGGGATCGGTGGTGAAGTGCTGGAAGTAGTGCACGGAGAGCTGCTTGGCGCGGAATGCCGGCAGGCCCAGCTCCTTGAACTTCGCCTCGCGTTCGGGCAGCGTCAGGTCCGCCAGGTGGGTTGGCGGCTGCGAAACACGCGGGGACTTGAACTGCAGCAGCGGGCGT